>JBEKYH010000012.1:0-23553 GCA_049511115.1 Tepidisphaeraceae bacterium
ACACCTGGCTCGGGCTGGGCCTGATGTATATCGCCGGGTGCGTGAGCGGATTACTGGGGATCGGGTCGGGCTCGCTCAAGGTGCCGGCCATGGACCTGGCCATGGGACTGCCGATCAAAGTCTCAACGGCAACCAGCAATTTCATGATCGGCGTAACCGCGGCGGCCAGCGCGGGGGTTTACCTGGCGCGCGGCGACATCAATCCCTTTATCGCCGCGCCGGTCGCGACGGGAGTGTTGATCGGCGCGATTGGCGGGTCGCTACTGCTGGGGCGATTGGCGAGCAAGACGATTCGATCGGTTTTTGTCGCGGTTCTGGTCGTGATCGCGGCGCAAATGCTGTGGAAGGGAGTGCAGGGATTATGAGCGAGGGCGAACGTGACCAGACCGTTCATAAAGTCGAATTGCTCATCAGCGATCTTCTTCGCATCGGCGTCTCGTGCAGTCTGTTAATCGTCGTGGCGGGCACGGTGTTGAGTTTCGCGCATCATCCCGACTATGTCTCATCGCCCCAGGAACTGGCGAAGATTACCGGCAAGGGAGCCGTCTTTCCGCATGATCTGCCCACCATCTGGGCGGAGATTCTCCAGGGGCGCGGGCGGGCGATCATCATGGCAGGGCTGATCCTCCTCGTGGCGACGCCGGTCATGCGCGTGGCAGTTTCGGTTTTTGCCTTTGCAAAACAGCGTGATCCGGCTTTCGTGGTGCTGACGACGGTGGTATTCGTGCTGCTGTGCCTGTCGTTTTTCATGGGGAAGGCCGGAGGGTAGGGGGCATTCAACCGGCGGCGATGCGATTGGATACGAAATCCCAATCGCCGGCGGGCGTTTGGGAGGCGGCAACGGCGGCGCTGAGGAAGGCGGGCGTCGCCGCGGGGGCGGCGGGCAAGGAGGCCAGCGAAAGACAGGCCGCGCTCAGGTCGGCGACGAGGAGATGAAAGATTGCCGAGATGATCTCCTTGGGCACGCCTAAAAGCACGGCGTTTTCCGCGACAAGCTGGCCATAGGCGATCGTTGCGACGCAGGAACTCAGGGCGAGTGTGAAGCGCGCTTCCGGATTTGCCATGGCGTCCTTCGTCTGCACGAGGCGTTGCAATGCCTTTGCCTGGGCGAGGAAAAGACGCACATTGGGGACGTCGGCGAGAGATTCGAAGGCCCGCTCAAAGGGCGGAAATGCGACGGAATTGATGGCGGTGGTGGACGCGGTTGTCAGATAGGGATTCTCCACGGACGTCGCCTCGCCGGCCGTAAGGGATGGCGGCTCACAAAGATTGGGATCAAAGCGGCCGAAATAGCGGGAAATAAATTGCGACGCGAGACCGAGATTGATGTGGGCGCTGCTTTCCAAAAGCGGGATCAACTGGGCGTCGCGCAGGGCCATTTCAAAATAGGTCTCATCCGATTCAAAGCCCTTTGCGCCGACGCACTCGGAGAGGAGGGACATCACCTTGACGCCCTCGGTGCTGACCTTCGCCTTTTGCACCGCGCAATAAAGGAGATAGCGGCGGTCCTCGGCGCGGGCGGCGTGAAGATAATCGAGGGCGCGGTAGGCAAAGAGTTTCATGGCGATCAGGCGCGCGCAGGCTTGCGCGGCCAGAAAGCGGATGTGCGGCATGGCGAGCACCGGTGAGCCGTATAGCGTGCGGGTCTTCATGTGCGTCACCGCTTCGTCATAGGCGTGCTCGCAGATGCCGATGGAACCGAAACCCAGGAAGAACTTTCCCAACGTGACAGTTCCCATGACGGCTTCCCATGCGGGGCGCCCCTCGCCGGCGATGTCAGTGCCGGAGAATTGGTAGTCCTTCACGTCAAATGCGCCGACGAAGGCGGCGCGCACGCCAAGCGTGCGAATTTTTTTCAGCGCGGTGATTCCAGTCGATTGGCCCGGCCGCAGGGCGAACAGCACGAATGGCGAGCGCCGCTGCGGCGCGCTGCCAGAGCCCGCTTCAATCTTGCGGGCCAGCACGGAGATCATGGCGGCGCAGTTGGCGTTGCCGATGTAGTATTTTGAGCCGGTGGCGGACCATTGGCCTTCGCCGGTTGATTGAATCGTGAATTCGTTGGCGAACAGATCGGAGCCGTGTTTTTTTTCGGACACGCCGAATGCAAGAAGCCCCCCTGCTTCCAGTGCGGCCACCGCCTGGGCCTTCAATCCGTCGTTGCTTCCCATGAGGATGGAGAACAACGCGAGGAAAGTGGTTTGCAGGCTGTAGGCGTGAGCCGGGCTGAAATAACCGAAGACCTCCAGGAAGCGTGCGTAGCGAAGCAGGTCGAACTGGCGGCCGGAATCGCCGCTCAGTTTCGGCGCCAGGACGCTCGCGTAGAGGCGGTGCTTCGATTGGTAGGCGAGGAAGTCTTCGTACCACTGCTCGGTTTTGTCTTCCTGTTTGAGAGCCGCCAGACCTTTGGCCTCGAAGAATTCGGCCAGTTTCCGCGCCGCGGGTTCGGCGAGACAGAGGTTTGAAGCTTCAGTGGAAGTGGTCGTCGAAAACGCGGCCGGCCAGGCCGTTTTGAGCCATTGATCGGAGTCGGCTTGCCGATTGATTGGCATGATTATGCTAGCGCGCCTCCAGAGATAATCCACGCTCAGGTGCGGATTGCGCGCGCAGTTCATTGAACATTTTGCGGAGCGTCTGGTCGATGGTAGTGAGAATTTCCTCGGGTTTTTTGTCCGCCAGTTGCATCGGCGGCCCGAATTGAACGCGCACGGGAAACGGCCGGGGGAAGCGGCGCGTGAGCGGCCAGGCCTCAAACGCGCCGACGATCACGGCGGGAATGATGGGCACCTGGGCGCGGCGCTCGATGAGGGCGACGCCTTTCTCGATGCGGCCGATTTCCCCGTCGGGCGTCCGCGAGCCTTCGGGGTAAATGTTGAGCAAGTGTCCTTCGTGCAGGCATTGAATGGCCTGCCGCACTGCGCCGACGTCGCCGTGGCCGAGGTGACTGGGGATGCCGCCCAGCGAGCGGAGCAGCGCGCTGAAGAGGGGATTGATCTCGAAGAGTTCGGACTTGGCCAGATAAGTCATCGGGCGCGGAAGATGCACGCCGAGCAACACGGGATCGAGATTGCTCTGGTGGTTGGAAACAATCAGGGCGCCGCCGTGCGGGGGTATGTGTTCCAGGCCGAACGTTTTTTGATTGAAGAACACGTGCGTCAGGACCCGGGCCAGAGCCTGAAGCGGACGCCAGATGACACGGCCTTCTGTCATGACCCAATCGCCCCATCGCCGCGGGCGGAAAGTCGTGGGGAAGAAGCGCGGCGACGAGAATAATAGCCGCTAAGGGCGGTTATGCTTCAGAAAGTGCAAAAATTGCCATCGGACGAACGCTAACTGACCACGCATCAGGCATGCGTCGCGCAAGCGTAGAGTCCGCATCGCGGACCGCCTTCTCGCAGTCCACCAGAATGGTCCGCAGTGCGGACCCGACGCGATTACAGCACTTATTTAGCGATGCCAATCCTGCGGATCGTCATGGTACAGATGGTTTTCGTCGTAATAACCACCGTGCCATGCGTGCTGATCATCGTAATAGCCTTGATGATGGTAGCCATGCTCATCGACGATCTCCAGACGGTCGCCGCGGGTGGCGCAACCGACGCCGGCGCTTACGGTGGCCAGGGCCATCAGGCACCAGACGGCGATTGTCTTGCTCGTAGAATTGAATTTCATGGGCATCCTCCAGGTAAATTCCATGACGCACACGGTAAGCGCGGCGGGTTCAGCGCGGCATCGGGGAGCCGCTGAGAGTGGCGTGGGGAGATGGATGATGGAGGCGATGACTTCGGGGTCCACCAAAATTCACGCACCCCCCCTAAAAACAACGACGTGAATAACTGGGACAGGTCGGGGACAGGTCCAATTATGAACTCGAATTTAATTGGACCTGTCCGACCCGTCCCGTTTTTCTGTTCGGCCGGAAAACGCTTCCAGACAACCGAAGGGTGGCTAAATGGCGGCGCCTTTCCATTTCGATTACCGGCATTAATGTAGGCAGGATATGGAACCATTCGCCAAGGCTGATCAAGGCATCGTGGCGATTCTGGCGGTTGAGTTCGGCAAAGGTTTCCATCACATCCGCGAGGTCGCGGAATCGCCAGGAATCGCGAATGTCGCCGAGGACGGTATCCGCGAGATTGAAGCGATCGTTGCCAAAATGCACGGCATAATGCTGCCGTTTCCAGCGCCTCATATTGCGGTTTGGGAGGGATATGAAAGCGCCGCGCGAGACGCCGCGGACGCGGCTCGCGCGATGAGCCATGCGCGGGGCACCGTGGAAAAAGATGCAGTGCCGCACGCGTCCACTTTGCCATTGTTGAGAATTGGAGCAGCGTATGGGCATTGTCTTTTACAGCGAGACGCGAAAGGACGGATAGCCAATTTGCCGGGCGAACTGCTGAAGACATCACAGTCGTTATGCCGGAAGGCTCGGCAGGCCAAGCTCACCTTGCTTGCGACGGACGAGTTTGTTGTGGCGTCGGGTCTGCCCGGATTTGCGCTTTTTGAGCACGGGATCCAGACTCTGCAATGAACCGCCGCTATTGAGTCACATTCAACAGAATACAGCAACACGTCACCGCCCCTTCGGCCTTGGCGAGTTCGTCACATTCGACGGTCGTCACCGGCAGACCTTTGGCCTGCAGTTTCTCCAGCGTGCGCGGGAAATGGCTCGGATAGATCAGAGTACTTCCCACCCGCAAAGCATTGGCGGCGTACAGTTCGCCCGCGTCGATCTCCACGCGCTCGGCTCCGCCAAAATCAATTTCGCCCAGCCACCGCGGATTGACCAGCAGAATCTGCTCGCCAATTGCCGTGACGGCGCTCTTGAGATGCAGGCAGCCCGTGACGGTTACGGGGATGACGCGGTAATCGTACGGTTTGAGAAGGCTCTGCAGCGCATCGACAGCCTGCGCGTTCGTGCGGGAGGAACATCCCACATAAAGCATCCGCCCAATGCGCAACACATCGCCCCCGTCGAGGGTGCAGGGGGATTGAAGATGAATGAGCGGGCGATACTCCGCAAGAACAGCCGCTACGCCCTCGGTTTCCGCGCGCCGGGAAGCCGCGCCCGGCCGTGTGATGACGGCGATTTCATCAAGGACGATTGCGGCGTCTTCGACGAACACCGAATCGGCCAGGTCCGCCGCGGGTGGAGCGCGGCGAATCTCTACGCCCAAGGATCGGAGCGAATCTTCATAGGCGGCGTGCTGCTCAATGGCGCGGGGAATATTGATCGGCTGGCGCGCGAGGTGGGTTAGCGCACACTGGTTTAGTGCAGGGCTGACGGCGCGGGTGATGGCAAACGTGCGCATATATCGGCGAAGCTCATCGCCTTTACGCCCCATCCCCAAACCCGCGCGGATGGCCCGCGCAGCGGTCGAGGAAATACCGCGGCGGCTCGTAATGGTTCTCCGAGGTAAACGGCTCGGCGAAATGATCGCCGGCCAAATCCTCACGCACGAAAAACGCGTTGGCCCCGCTGGTTTCGCAGCCTACCAGGCGATACCCGAGTTCGCGGCCGAGTTCCTCGTACGCCTTGAGGCTGGCCCCGAAATAGCTCGTGCGATTCCACAGTTTGTTGGCCGCGTATTCCACTTTCCAACTCTGCGAGGGTCCCATGGTGGCGTTGTATTCAATGACCACCAGGCGAGCCTTAAAGCCGGCCAGGGCTTTCCACAGGTAGTACGTGTTGCGGTCGATGTCCAACGACATCAAATCCGGCTCGCGCGGAGCGTTATTCTCCGACAATATCCGCGCGATGTTTTCGGCTGTCACCATGGCCGCTAGGATTTTGAGCCGCGACTCGCCGATGGGTTTGGCGAACTCCTGGGCCGCGCGCATGAGTGCCTGCTGGTCGGCGTCGACCCAAACGCCCTGCCATCCCTGCTGGACGAGATGCGCCGTGTTATTTTCCTTGCCGTCCTCGACGCCGATCTCAATGAACGTTCGTCCCGAAGCGCCGATGCGATGGAATATCTCCTCGATGATGCCGTCCTCGCCGTGCTGGGAGAAGACCTGGCGTTCGTAGCGGTGCAGGCGTTTTGGCTCGCGATAGCGAGAGGATTCCAGAAGATGTTCGTAGTACGTCTCCTGTTCGACGCGGATGAGCCGCTCGCGGTCGAGGTGTTGTTTTTCCAGAGTCTGGCGCGTCGCGGTCGCTTCGCGCGCCAGGTGCGTGAGGAGTTGCTCCAGCACGGGAAGGCGGCGCAGGAGCGTATCCATCTCTTCAGGTGACATGCCTTGTTCCCGATCCGGCGCGCCTCTGTCCGCGCCCTAAAAGGCCCTGGCCGATTGGAGCTGCTTATTGAGGCGCCAGTTGCAGAGCCGGCGCAATCGGCTGCGGCGCGGACGGTTGGGTCGCGGCGGCGGCGGTCGCGGCGGCGTCTTCGGTGTTGAATTGGGTCACCGCCGACGCGTAATCCTTGACCAGCGGGTCCGGGTCGTCCGCCATTGCGCCGGCCACGATCGCGCCGTTGTCCTTCATCGCCTGTGTGGCCGCAAACACGCCCAAAAGCCGGGCATACCAGTCATCGCTGGTGGTGAGTTTCTGGATCGCCGCGAGTTGCTGCTGCTGGATCGCGTCCGCACTGTCGCCGATCGCCGCACCAACGAATTCATACTGTGCCCACGCGCGCACGGCGTGGTCGGAATCGGCCTCGGCCTGGCGTGCGTGGTCAAACATTTCCTTCGCCGCGGCGGTCTGCTGGTCCGCGTTGGCGCCCGCCGCCCCGGCCTGGAGGCCGCGCCCAAGCAGGATGGCCGTTTCCGCCGCGCGCAGGCGGTCGGCCGGATCGTTGCCGACGATCCGGTTATACAGGTTGTCGCGGTCGTCTTTCGAGTTAATCGGCGTGGCGGTGCGCTCAACCGTTTTTCCGAACGCGGCCTGGTACCCGGCGCCGCCGATGACATAGCCGTCCTTGGACAAAACCGGGTTGGTGGTCACCGAAAAGAGAAGGTCAATCGGCACCGTTTCATACTGCGGGTCCGACAGCAACTGCAACACGACCCCGCGATCCAGCCGCATCACCTGCGAACAGGACCTCCCCTTGGGCAGCAGCAGCCGCTGCCAGAACGTATCTCGGATCGCCTGGGGAATCTGTTTCTCAATCAGGCCATGCGCGGCGGCGTCGAACACCATATCCGGACGGAGGATTCCCTGCTCGCCCATGGTGAGGTCAAAGTCCCCCGTGTTGAGGATCGTCACCTTGCAGAGGATCGCCTGCCCGTAGGGGTACTGCATCTGCACGGGATCGGCGGTAATGGTGTAGAACTGCTGCGGCTGGTTGATGATGCTCAGCCATTGGCTGGGAAACGCCTGCATCTGGGCGGAGATCGCGGCCGCCTGCGGGCCGGGCGTGATCTTCACCCCGCGCACGTGAAACGCGCTGTACAGCACCGCCGCCAGCGGCCCCGAGGGATGCCTCGACAGCGCCGCCTGGGCTTTGTTCTGCGCCTCGATCTTTTTGCCGGCCTTATCGTCGAGCAGAATCAATCCCAGTTCGGCATAGGGATCACGGTCAGCGATGGCGGCGAATTTCTGGCGGGCCTCGTCGTATTTGCCCTGGTCAAAATAACTCCAGCCCTGGAGGCGGGTGAAGAGGAGGTCATCGGGAGAAACCAGCCTTCCCAGGGAGTCCAGAATGCGCTGGGTGCCCGGGCCGGCGTCGTGCAGGAAATACAGCCGAAGCCACGCGAGGTCGCCCGCGGCGGCGATGTAGGAATCAGTAAGCTGGGTCTCGTTAGCCTTGGCGAGCAGTCCTAAATCGCCGGACATATCGGGAGGATCGACGCTGGCGACGGGCTGCGTGTCGGGGACGGCGATGGGGGAAGCGGCAACATCGCCGGGGGCGGCGGTCGTCCCGGCCGCGGCCGTCACGTCGGGCTCGGCGGCGGCTTCCGAAGGCTGAGTCGTCGCGTTGGAGGCGCCCATGTCCGACCTGACATTCTGCAAACGGTTGGTGACCTCATTGACGGCGCGGCGGGCCAAATTGTCGAACATGCCCGAATCGCTGCCCAGGTCCCGTGCGATCGCCAGCCGAATCGTCCACCCGTCGGCGTCGGCCGAGACCGAGTTCAGATACGCGTCGATGACACCGGCCGCGTCCACCGTATGGCCGCTGAGGTACCATTCGACGGCTAAACCCTTGCCGACGTTTGGCTCGCGATTACGGCCGAGAAGTTCATCGAGATAGGCCGCCTCCTTGTAGGCATCGGCCGAGTTTTCCGCCAACCCCTGATCCGCGAAGTAATCACCCAACTGCGCCGCCGCGTCGGGGTCCAGCGGATTGGCCCGCAGCATCGCCAGCAGCAAGCCGCATTTGCCTGACAAGGTGTCGTCCGGAAGAAGCTGATACTTCAACTTCAATGCCGCGTCGTTGTACGGTTCGATGGCCAGCGCTGTGTCAAGCATCTTCAGCGCTTCATCCTTTTGCGAATGATCCAGAAGCGTTTGCGCGCACTCCTCCGCCGCGGCCGAACGCACGGCGGTGGGAAGAGCGGTCTTGGCCACGACTCCGTGCAGATATGCCAGGATCGCGTCGGTCGTCTGCATCTTGCTGACGTATAGATTGATGAGCTTGGCCTGGGCAAACTGATCGGAAGGGACGAGGGTCAAATAGGCGGTGAGGGCGGCGATGGCCCCGTCGGGGTCGTCGTTCTGCAATCGTACCTGGTAGAGCAGGCGCAGATAGCGCGGCTCGGTGGGGTTGATCCGCGCCGCGGCTTCGAGCAGCGCCGCGGTTTGTCGCAGGATCGGGGAAATCGGCTTGTAGGCATTCCCCAACGCATACGCCATCGACTCCAGTCGGTCGGCCAGTTCGACGGCGGCGGCGGGCGACATAGCGGGCGGCGCCGCTGGTGCGGCGGCGGTCTGCGTCACGGCGGCGGCCGCGGCGCCGAGCGCCGCTGCCCAACAGATCAAATGTCGAATCGGCACAGCCGCCGAAATTCGTCGGTTTTTCATCCAGGGTTCCCTTTCGCGATACATACTCTTATCGGTCGGTGGAGGGATCAACTTCGGGATTGGCCGCGCCGGGGCCGGCTTCCGCGGAAACGGCTTTGACTTCCGGCGTGGTCGCAACTGCCGCGGAAAGTTGGTCCGGAATGACATCCGGCCAGATTTCCGCCAGCACCGGGCGCTCCGCCACCAGCGTGCGCGGATCGCAAAGCAATTCGGCCCGGCCCCGCAGCCAGTGGTGCAGGTCGGTGCGTCCGCATTTCAGCGCCCCCAGCGATAAAAATGCCTGCGCCCGCGCCGCATGGGCGCTGGGCATCAACTCGGCCAACTCGATCCTCGCCTTAACGTCCGCCAACATCGGCCCAAACGACCCTATCCGGGCCAGATACTCCAATTGCAACTGTTGCAGCGTCAGCGCCTCGACGAGATTCAGCCGCCGCCGATAAAGATGGCCCAGCGCCTCATACGCCCCGGTCAGATCGCCCAGGCGAAGGAGATTATCCGTCAATAAAAGCAGGCTGGGCTTGGAAATCCCGCGCAGCGAACCCAGCCGCTGGTTTAAGAGAGCCCGGCATAAAAGAGCCGATTCCTGCCAGCGCCGCTGGGCGTGCCGCAGGACGGCCAGGTGATGGAGGCTGATAAACTTGGCCGGCTTGAAAAGCGAGAAACTTCGCAGCGCGGCGTCGATGCGCGATTCCGCCTCGTCAAATCGCCCCGAGGCGATCAGCAAGGGTGAATCGGCCGCGAGGCGCGAGCCGCGGATGCTGCGATAGCCCAGCACGCTCCACAAGGCGCCGATTCCCAACAGGATCAGCGCTCCGTTCATTCCGCTCCCCTCGCCGATCGCGCCCGACAATACGCACCCAACCGCGCCGGCCAAAAGCAGGCCGCGCAGTAACGCGCTGATGGTCAGGTCGCGGCGGAATCGCGAGATAGCGGCTTGCGCGCTGATCATCCGATCACCTCCGCCGGGGCCGGATGAGCGGGAAATTTCCGCGCCAAATCCATTGTCTCAGGATAACGGCGGTGCAATTCAACCGCCGGGGCGAGGAGCGTCGCCGTCTGGTATGCGGCTTTGGCCTGGTCAGTCTGATTGAGCAGATCGTGCGCCTTGGCCGCCAGTACATGGGCATCAGAAAGCCGATGGCCAAGCTGCTGGCGGATGAGTTCGTAGCGTTTGGCGAACGTGTCGAGCGCCTCGGTCGGGTGGCCGGTTTTCACGTCGCGATACATCTCAAGGAGCGCCAATCCGCCGCTTTGCGCCGCCGGGCCGGAATGGCGCAGGTCGCTGATAGCCCGGTCGGCATCAAACAGGCGGTCTTCGCGCAATAGGGCCGTGGCGCGGGCCAGTTTCACCATATGCACCGCTGCCTCATCCAGGGGCATGGTCTCCAGCAGATGCTCATCAATCACAATCACATCCTCAAAGCGATGGAACCGGGCCAGAACGCTGGAGAAATAAACCAGCGCCTGCAACCTCGCCAATGGCGTATACGTCGGCTGCGACAGAATGGACTGAAGCAGCAGCGCCGCCTGCGGCCAGCGCCGCAACTGCACCAGTTCCTCCGCCGCCTCTATACGTGCCTGCTCGCGGCGGCGGGCCCGGGCGTTGAGGTAGTTGGCGGCGGTCATGCATCCGACCAGGGTCACGATAATGACGGTTGAAACCGCCTCCATCGAGCCCTGCGAGTCGGGGTTGCGGTCGCCCAGCAACGCGATGCCCACCACGGCTATGAGGCCCAGCGTCAACGTAGCCCCCAGCCAGGCCACGCGCGCCCGGGGGCGGCTGCTCTCCAGCAGCGTCCTGACATCCATGAAGATCGGCGACGGTGTTGCCATACAGCCCGATGATTTTAGGCTTGATTGGCGGGATTGGAAGGGTGGGATCGCGGGAACACCGCGATTCGCGGCACGTGGAACAAGATTACTGCAATCTCATGGCTTATTCGGCGACATCCTGCTCGGGTGCTATGGTCCCGGCCGCGACCGCCGCTGGGTCAAGTACCGTAATGTTCGCGTAGCGCCCGAAATCGCCTGCATTGAACGTCAGCAAGTGATCAACTCCATGAGTGATCATCGCCGCGATGATTCGAGCATCGTGAGACGACTTTCCCTTGCAATTGTGCGCGACGACGAGGTGTTCCCATTCGTTTAGCAGGGCCGGTGAATCTGCCAGCAACACAAACGATCGCTTGACTCTTTCGACTTCGAGTTTCGCATCTGGAACGGCCATTCCGAGGCCGTTTTCGCCCTCAGGTCGAGTGGCGACAGCCCAAAACTCAAAGAGGTTCTGAGGCACGATGCAGAGCTTATGGCCCATTGAGAGAAGGCCCCCAACGGCTGCGCATGCTGCTATGTAATGTGGATGCTTCATTTGCGCAAGTCGCGTAAGGATATTGGTATCAACCTGCACGTTCATTCGCCGCGACCGGCGTAAATGCCTTCACGGCTGTCGTCGGCAATAAATCCTGGTGGATACTTACCGGCGCGCGCCTCAACCGCCGCCATCCATTCGCCAAACGCCTTCTGGCGTTTCTCCGCCGACCCTTGCCGACTCCCATCCCGCACCGATACAGACGCAGCGAGTTTGTCGAGGACCGGTTCCACCAGATCGTCCACCGTCATCATTTGATCCGCGGCTTCGCGGGCCAATCGCTCATAAGTCTCATCTTTGACGTGGATTGTTGCCATTAGCCGTTCTCCTGAGTCAGGTGCCCCCAAGCGGTGCGGCCCCTGTCGATTTTCAAAATCATAGCATTGTTTGCCACGGTAATGAAAGGGCCATTCCGCCCAGTTCACCCCCCCGCCTTCGCCGCCTCGCTCTCCACCTTCTTCACAATCTCATCAATCCGCTGCTGCGCCTCGGGGTCCATTTTGGCGCGCAGATCGCGCAGGACGCCGATGACGGACGGCCCCATGGCGGACAACGTCGCCTCGGCCCGGTCGCGCTCTCGCCAGTCGTCGGCCCCCAAGTCGGCGGCCACGCTTTGAATATGCCGCACCATATCCGCCGACGGCTGGGGATGCGGCTGGTCGTATTCCTCGATCAGCGGCACAGGAACGTTCAAATCGACGCCGCAGGTCAGGCGGCACTGAATGGCCGGCTCGATAAGCTGGCCGGTGATGGCCGAGCCGTCCCAGAGGGTGACCTGAACATCGCCGCCGTTTCCCGAATCCGATCTGGCGATGCGGCTGATCTGCTCGCCGGACAGGTCGATGGTGTCGAATGAGGTCTGCAATTTCATCGAACCGCGCGGGCCGCCGCAGAGGAGGTCGCCGTTGGTCAGGGTCATCTTCGGTCCATCCGCATCGGGGTCGGGCGTCTTGGCCGCGAGTTGCAGGCGGGCCATGTCGCTGAGCGGAAATTGCACCGTCTGGGCTGGCCCGTCGCCGTCGAGTTTCATTTCGATGACCGGCGACGAAAGCGCGGCGGCAATTTTGCTTCCGTCGCTCAGGTAGATGTCCTCCACGCCGCCGTTTTCGGGCAGGAATGCGATGGCCGCGACCGTGGCCGGATCAAGCGAAAGCATGCCGCAGCGGGTCGCCGCCTGGATGGTCTGGGCCGGAGCCTGCACCACGACGCGATCGCCGCCGCGCATGAAGACCATGGGTTTTTCAAACGTCCAGTCGTCCGCTTCGTTGGGCTGTTTGCGATAGCCGACGCGGCTGATCTGATTCACCGGCACGCTCACCACCTGCCCGCTGGAGAGGGCCATGTCGATGCTAGGCTTGGCAAGCTGGCCGCCGAAAATTTCCCCGTCGCTGGTGACGATAAGCTGCCGCGGGGCCACGGCCCCGACATTGAGGAGCGACACCACGTGATCCGCGGGCAAGCTCACCGGGCCGTAAAACGTATTGAGCGAATAGGCCGCCTCCTTCAGATCACCCTTGAGCTGATCGCCGCCGCGCAGCTCGACCACGTCGAAGGCGTCGCCGCGGAGAATCTCCACATCGGCCAGGCCTTCGATCTCGGCGGGAAAATTGACCACCGATTTGCGGATGTCCAGCGGCACCGTCTTCATCACCGCCGCCGCGTCCAGATCGCGGGCGTATTTCTCGGCGGCTTCGATGGTTGGCAGGAAGAGATGCTCATGCACCAGCGCCGCCTCTTTGCCGGCGGGAATGGTCAGCGTATAGCCGCACTGGACGATGTTCGCTCCCGGCGGGCTCATGATGACCGGCGCCACCTTGCCGCCACTTGCCCCGTAAATCTCCACCGCCGCGCGGCCGACAATGGTCATGCCCGCCCAGGCGATGTTGCGGTCCTTGTGTTTCGGATCGGCGATCAACTGGCTCTGGGCGATGCCAAACGCCAGCACCGTCTGGAGGGAGACATTGACGGCCTGCTCGCGCCCGCTGCTGTTGTGGAAAATATCAACATAGCGCGCCGCGCCGCTCTGCTTGTCGAAACGTATCCGCCGCGTCACGTCCATGCCGTTAATCGCGTTGTCCTGGAGAATCAGTTCGCCCGTTTTGGCATCCACTGTTCCCTGGTTGTTGGCGACGGTAAACATGCCGCCGTTGAGCGAGAGCCGCGCACCTTCCTGGTAGACCGGTTGGCCCGTCTGCTGGCGCAGTGCGCCGTCGGCGTACACATACCAGGAGTCGCCGCCGCTGTTCGAGACGTAGGGCAGAGCAACCTGCCCGGGTCCGACGACCGAGCCGGGGACGCGCAGCATGACGCCGCCGGGGATGATCGGCTGCGCGCCGGCCGCTCCGCATAAGAGCAGAAGGAGCGCACACACGGCCCAGGCAATGTCACATCGTTTTATGCACATAAATCACTTCGCCGCTGCTATAGCGCAAGTCGCCGCGGACGCATTGAACGATGACCCCCGCGACGTCCGCTGGAGCCAGCGCTTTTTCCGCGGGAAACTGCTGCGGCGTAAAAAGGTCTCGAAACATCCGCGTCTCCACGGCGCCGGGCGCGACCACGTGCATGCGCACGCCGATGGCGGCCCCCTCGCGTGCCAGCGCCATGCCAAGCATATTCACCCCCGCCTTGGCGGCCGCGTAGGCGGCAAAACCGTTGAACGGATCGCGCGCCGCCAGGGATGAAACCAGGACCCCCACGCCGCCCCCCTGCCGCCGCCAGACGGGCCAGAGCGCGCGGCAAAAATGAAACGCCGCGGAGAGATTCGTATCGACGGTGCCGCGCCATTGTTCATCGGTCATCTGATCGATGGCGATCAGAGGCGCCATGCCCGCACAGTGAATGAACGCATCCACCCTACCCCAGCGGCCGTCCGTTCGCTCGACGATTGACGCAATGGCCGCCGCATCGCACACATCGGCGCTTTCCACCGACGTTTCGCCCGCATGTGCGGCGGCACACAATTCGGCGGTTTGGCGTAATTCCGCAGTAGACCGGGCAACCAGCGCCACCTGATATCCCGCCTTGGCCAATTCCAGCGCCGTCGCCCGGCCGATCCCGCGGCCCGCTCCGGTGATGATGGCGACTGGTGGGGACATCTTCCATCATCGTATGCAATGCGGATGGCAAAGGCACGAGAAGAGACCTTGAAAGAGAGCGTGGGAAAGGGCAATCGCTTTTGGCCGGGTTGCTCTGGTCCCCTCTCCATGTACTCAGGGAGAGGGATAGGGTGAGGGTCGTTTTTGAGTGGCCAATGACCGTTCGAGCTTCCGAAGAACCCTCTCCCCGGCCCTCTCCCTGAGTACAGGGCGAGGGGGAAATCTTAAAAGCGATTGCCCTGGAGCGTGGGAAGGGAGCGTGGAAGGCGAGGGCAACCCCGCACAAGGCTCTGTCTTCTTAATGCGAGTCACGATTTACCTCTTCCTCCGGTAAGCCGGCGGAAGAATCGGACGGCGGTTCAGCGAGATGTTCACCCGAATGCGCTGGGTTCCTCGCGCGCTCGAGCGCCGCGTGCTCTGCCCCTTCCGGCGCTGCCCGCGACATCCTCGGCGCGCCGTTTTCCGGACACAAGTAGTGAAGGGTAAACTCCCCGATATCCAAAACATCGCCGTCGCTCAATCCGCGCGATCGAATGCGCGCGCCGTTCACGAACAGGCCGTTGCGGCTATCGTGATCCTTCACCAGCCATCGGCCCCGATTTGCGGGAAACAGCGTGCAGTGATGCCGTGAAACCTGCGGCCCGGCAAGGCTGATTGGCTTCCTGGATGATTTGCCGATCGCGATGGGAGCGCCGTCGGCGAGGAAAATCTGCTCGCCCACGCAGGCCGGCCCGGCGTCAATGACCAGGCAGGCCCCGAATACAACGCCGCCGTTACCCGCAGCCCGTGCCTCCGCCGCCGGAACGACAAATCGCAGAATCCGCTGGCACGCGCCGCATCGGCCGGCGCGGCCATAGAGCAGCTCCGGCACGTCGTTCTCCACCCCGCATTGGCAAGTTACATACGCCATGGCGCAATAAATTCAGATTCGCCTCAATCCCGTTTAGGAATCGAATGGACCCGGCGCGGCTGAATCACGGACCTCCTGCGACAAGGTACACGGTTATATAGTGCGCGCAAGGCCAGTAAATCAAAAGAGCCAATGAATTACCTCACACGCCGCGTCTCGGCTCGGACATGGTGGTGATTCGTAAGCACATCTGACATCAGGCTGTGCCGGGCGGATGGCAAAGGCACGAGTGGCAAGGAATCGGTCGTTGGCCCGTTTGAATTCTTGCTTAGTCCGTTGGACTTGTAGCGCTCGGCCGAAGTTGGCGGTGCGAATTGAGATAGCCGTTGGCCGCCTCGCGCATTTGACGAACGTCCCAGGCAAGAATAATTGATAGGATGACGATCAGGAACAACAGTACTTTGAGGGTACGGCGGGAAATCTCCCATTTCTCCTTCCCAGCGCGCTCTTCGGCAATCTGATATCGGCGTATAACGGCAGTGACGCCAAATGCGTAAGCGAGGGCTACTCCAACGGGTATTGGGTGCTCTTCCATTGGCCCTGGATAGAGGAAAACTACTGCGAACAAGGGAAGCGCGGTGATTACCGCCGACAACAGCAGATTCCTTTCTCCGCGCGTCACGAACACATTGTATCATCCGCATTTGATGCGGTTGGAGGGTCATACGGCCTGCGCCCTGGTTCTATCCGCGGGCGTGCCGATGATTTTCCAGGCGGCCGGGCCGAGGGTTACCGAAAGGATATCGCCGCCGTTGGCGTCGACCTGTCGCGTGAGCAGGAGGATCAGGGCAAGGGCCATCCCGCATAGGAATCCGCCGAGGTGTGCCCAGTGGGCGGTGTGATCATGGATGCCTAGGACCGTCGGTAGGACATCGTTTAGGCCGATCCAGGCCAGGAGCATCCACAACCCGCTCATGGTGAATATTTTGGTGTACCGTCGAAATGCGGTGAAAAGGCCCAGGCGCGCCCAGAACACCATATAGATGCGACTGAGAGGCATGAGGACGAAATACATGCCGCCATCCCCATGATGGCGCCGGACGCACCCAGCGTCGGGATCAGCGGCCTGCCAAAATCAGTGATGTAAACCGCCGCGGAGGCGAGAACGCCCAGCAGGATGTAGCTTGCCGCGGCTTTCCATTGGCCCAACAGCGCATTGACGCGATTGGCGAACACCAGGAAAAAGACCATGTTCCCCGCAAGATGCATAATGCTCGCGTGCAGAAATATGTTCGTCAGTAACTGGTAGTAATGAAACTCCCCCGGTTGTCCGCGTTCGGTCATCGCAGCGAAGGTCACCATCGGATTCGGCTGGTCTCCCGCCCATAGCATGAGGTTCTTCGTCTGGCCGAATTGGCCTTGTCCGCCGGTGGCGTTCATGATCCATACGCCAATGGTAACGGCAATCGTCACAATGGCGATCGCCCGCATCGCATAGGGTTTGGACTTCCCATAGGCGTCGGATGCGATGGGAATTAGCATGATCCGGAACAGCCAGCTCAGCAGCCGCGCGGCCGTCTCGACGTTTCCATAGAGAATATTCTCATCAACCGCATGACTGATTCGCAGCGGCTTGCCGGTCTTGACGTCGATGCCGCAATTAACGCAGATTTTATCGCGGGGGCCGAGTTGGCGTTTGCAACTTGGACAAAACCGGGCCGGCGCCGAACTGGCCGGCGCCGAAACCAATTGAGTTTGCGAGGCGGGTCGAACCGGACGATCGGGTTCGGGGGCAAAATCATAGACGAAGTCTTCTTCCTGCGGTGGGGGCGGCGTCTTAGGCCGCGCCGCCCGAGGCTCCGGCGGCAACACCGCCGCATACACGGTCCCTTCGTTGCCGCTCCGCGCGTCGTAAGCATCCTCTTCGACAAAACCCGCTTCCAGTTCAGCGGCAAATGCAAACGCCGCTTCGTCATCGGGGCAATGACAGCGGAGGGAGAATTCGCCTATTGCCAGAACATCCCCATTGTGCAATTCCTGATCTTTGGTGCGCTGGCCGTTGACGAACACGCCGTTGCGGCTGGCGTTGTCCCGCACGCGCCAGCGGCCGGGCGAAACGGGAATCAGCGTGCAATGCTGCCGCGAGACTTCATCGCCGGAAAGGCGCAGCAGATTCTGCGGCAGCTTGCCGACCCCAATCGGGCCGGTTTCCCCGAGAAAGAACTGCCGCCCCACGCCCATCGGACCGGTCTCAATGACCAGGCATAACCCGAAATCAACCGGCCCCGCGCTCGCGGCGGCGGACATGGCATCACGCGGCGCAACGATGAATCGAACAGGCCGCTTGCAATGAATGCAGGTGGCCGCCCGGTTGTAGGCGTTCTTGAATACCTTAATCGTCGCGCCGCACTGGCACGTGACCTGTTTCATGGTCTCACCGAATCAGACCATCGGCTATCCTTTCGAGATAGCCGATGCACGCATCTGCCGTCGGTTCACTGGCCTCTTCCAAAAGTATACTAATGTATGGTTTGCGACTGCAAAGCAATTTAAGAAAAAGTGGATAATTAAACTGCCCCTGCCCCGTGCGCACCTGCTTGAGGGAATTGCCCTCCGGCTGGAAATCCTTGGCATGGATGATCGCCATGCGGTCGCCGAAGAGGTCGAACGATTCCTCGACGATGCGGTCCTGATTCTGGAAATTCTCAATCGAAAGCAGATTCACCGGGTCAAAAACCACCTGCAAGTTATTCGACCCGACCGCGTCCAGCAGGCGGCGGATGCGCTGCGGCGAATTCAAAACGTGCGAGGCCACGCCTTCGATTCCAAAAACCACGCCGAAGCGCTCGGCCTCGGCGACCAGTTCGGCGACCGTGGGAATCAGCGATTCAAAAGCCGCTTCGGTGCGGTTATCCGGATGGAACGACCAGTCAGGATTCAGCGAGCCGGTTTCCGTCGCGACGATCGAGCAGCCAAAGTCGCGGGCGTAGCGCAGATGTTCTTTGAACAGGCGCATCAATGCCGCGCGGGCGGTCGCGTCGGGGTGGCTTAAATTGATGTAGCAACCCAGCACGGCAATTTGCACCCCTCTGTCGAAAAAAGCGCGGCCGATCGCATAACCCAATCCCGGCGAAAAATCGCCGGCTTTCAGGTCCAACCCGGCTATCGCCTTGGAGACGGCCAGTTGCACGCAGCAGAGTCCCTTGGCCGCGATGCGCGCGGCGAGTTCCTCGGCTGGGAGTTTGCCGAAATCGTGGGCGCGAATTCCAATGCGCAGCGCGCGGGCTTGGCTCACGATTGTTTCTCCTGAAGGAACTCTTTGAGTTTGCGCACTTCCACGCCGGCCAGCATGACAATGCCGACGCCGTGCGTGTCGTTGAGATTGGGGAGCAATTCTTTTTTGTAATACGTGGGGCTGAACGAAAATTCCGATCCGCGGCAAACGCCAAAGACATTGCCCGTCTGGTCGATGGAGATGCGGTTGATCGCCTCCCACGCCTTGAGCGCGGATTTGACGTACGGCGCCGGCTCAGGAAGCCACCCATATTGCACGCCGCGGGCAAAGGCGTAGGCGAACATCGCCGTGCACGACGTTTCGGGATAGGCGTCGGGGTGAGTCAGCACCTGATGCCACATCCCCGCGTCATCCTGCAGGGCCAGATATCCCTCGCAAAGCTCGCGGAAAAATTCGATCAGAACTTCTCGTTGCGCGTGATCCTCCGGCAAAACCGCGAGCAATTCAGAGAGGGAAAACAGCGTCCACCCATTCCCCCGCCCCCACGGCACATTCGTCGCCAGGTCGCGCCGGAAATCATAAATGTGCGACATGATTTTCAGTTCGGGGATGAACAGGCGCTGCTTGAATCCGAGGAATTGCCGTGCCGCGTCGTCGATATAGCGGCGGTCCCGCGTAAGCTGGTAGTACCGGCACAGGAACGGCACGCTCATGTACAAATCATCCGCCCACATGGTGTTTTCGTGGAAGATGTGCATCAGCTTGATGCGGTAGAACGTGCCATCCGGCAGTCGGTCCTGCCGATTGGCGATGAAATCCGCGACATAATCCGCGATGGGGCGAAAGCCCTTAATCTGGGCAAATTTGGCGACCTCCAGGAACACCGATCCGAACGAGCCGCAGTCATCGAGACTGTCGATGCTGGTCAGCAGATGATGCACATTGGTCGCCCCGCCGAATTTCGAGCGGTCCCAAAGGGCGTACTTAAACGTGTCGGCGCAGAACTGAATATGATCGACGACATAGCTTTCCAGATCAGCCCGGCCCAAGACGCGGGCGGCGTGGAACAGTCCATAGAGCGTGACTCCCAGCGGGTAATTCCATTGGCCGTAGAGCGGGTTGTCGTTGTATTGCCGTACCCATTGGTCCGGGGCGTCCAGCCGCCAATACGTTTCGCCGGTGCTGGAGGAGACGAGGTTGTTGAGATCGCGCAGTTGCGCGAAATCTATCGGCGCGGTGCCCGCGAACGGCCCGGCGTACATCCACGGCTGGTGCGTGCCGGTGATGTTGCACGGGCTTTTGAGCGCGATGGGCTCCGGGCCGTCGTGAAGGGTGATCTCGAATCCCCACCGCGAATCGTCGCAGGTGGATTTCACCATTATGTCGCGGAAACCAAACGGCGCGGCAATCGTCGTATCAATCGGCCCCGACGCCGGCGCGGCGAAGACTTCCGTATCACCAATGGAGATGGAAATCGACCCGTGATGAAATCCGCTCAGGCGATACGCCCCTTCGCCCGGCCGCAAAAACATCGCCTTCGCCCACGCGACCGCCGATTGGCCGGGCGCCATGCCATAGATGCGCTGAAGCTGGCCTATGTTCGCGTGATCCGCATCCCACGCGTTGTCCGGATGCCAGCGTATGCCGGTTTCATGTTCTGTTGCGCCCGGCGTGGGAAGCGCCGACAATTCCCCGGACTGCGGCTCGGTATAAATCCACCCCTCCTGGCCCTCGCGCTCCGGCGTCGGCATCAGGAAGTAATAGTGCAACTTGCCGAGCCACGTGCCAAACGCGCCGCCGAACCCGGCGCGGGTCTTCTCAAAGCGAATGACCAGATGGCTCCAACCGGCCTGCAAGGGAATCTGGATCGTGTGCCGCTGGTCGGGATAGCGCTCAGTGAAAATGTCCGATTTGAATACGACCTTGCCGTTGCAATAAAGAAGCGTCGGGCTGGCGCACGAAACATCAAATTTCAATTCCGACGGCCCATCCGCCCAATATTTCGCCCAGGCGTAGACAAACTGGCCGATCTGGGCCTTGGGGAAAATCTTGCTGAAATCCGCCTGATATCGAAAGTCCGCCCCGCGCAGGATGCCGCCGAGGTGATAGGCCCGAAACGTGCACCCGTGCGGCGGATTCTGCCCCACAAACCGCCCCGCGATCGCCGCCAGCGTCTGGTCCACCTGCCAGCCCGCGTGGGCGAAAATGCTCTTATGGTCGGGGAAATAGTATCCCATGCGTAATTGGTCCGTGTGATAGGTTCCTGCCCTGTTCAAACACGCACGATGACGTTTCGCTGCCTAAGCAGATGATCGATAGATTGGAATGGTTTTCGGGGCGCGTGTCCAGCGTCGGCAGGACGAAAAAGGAATGAACGCCAAGACGCCAAGAACGCCGAGAAGAAAATACAGAAATTCAGTCTTTCCGGTCGTTTCTGTATCGCGCCATTCAAGCAGATCATCAAGAGTAATCGTCCCGCCGCCAACCCCGGATTTCGGCTTGCCCCGAATCACCCTGTCACCTTGTCACCCTGTCATCGCCCCCGCGCCGTTCATTCCACTCCCCAAAAACGGTATAGTACGCGCAGTTTCATCTGACCCAATCAGAAGGAGGCTTCACCGTGGAACTACGCTATTTCGCCGACCCCGTCCGTGTCGCGGCCATGAACACCGAGCAACTGCGCAAGGAATTCCTCATCGAGTCCCTCTTCACCCCCAACGAAATCAAGCTGATCTACTGCGACGTGGACCGGGCCGTCGTCGGGTCGGCCGTTCCCGGCAAATCGCCCCTCGAGCTTTCGGCGGCCAGCGAGTTGCGGGCCAGCTACTTTGCCGAGCGACGCGAGATCGGCGTGCTCAACATCGGCGCCGGCGGCAAGGTCACCGTCGATGACAAGGTCTATCCGATGCAGAACACCGATTGCCTCTACATCGGCCGCGGCAGCCGCAAGATCACCTTCGCCAGCGACGACGGCGCCACCCCCGCGCAGTTCTACATCATCAGCTACCCCGCCCACACGGCCTATCCGACCACGCTGGCCTCCAAGGCTCAGGCGGCGGCCGTGCAACTGGGGACCGAACCGGATTGCAACCGGCGCACGCTTTACAAATATATTCACCTCGAAGGCATCAAAAGCTGCCAGCTTGTGATGGGATTCACGCAGCTTCAATCCGGGAGCGCCTGGAACACCATGCCGCCGCACACGCACGCCCGGCGCACGGAAGTTTACATGTATTTCAATCTCGCCCCGACCGCGCGGGTATTCCATTTCATGGGCCAGCCGCAGGAGACGCGGCATCTCCTGGTGGCCGACAAACAGGTCGCCATCTCCCCAAGCTGGTCGATCCACTGCGGCGCGGGGACTTCGCATTACGCCTTCTGCTGGGCCATGGGCGGCGAGAACCAGACGTTTGACGACATGGATGCGGCGCCGATTCCGACGCTGCGATAGCGCGGAATATTAACCGCCCGCTCGGCTGCGCCTCGCTCAAGACGCAGAGGACGCGCAGGAAAGACCCGAAGTTGCGCTTCCTTCGCCTATAATCGATTGCGATGGACTGCCCGCCGATGGCGAAAATCCTCCATTGGACCAACACCGGCGTCGTCGAGCGCGACGATCATCTGGCACAGGAAGAGCCGCTGGAAATCCGCGTGCGCGGCCGGCCCATCAGCATCACCATGCGCTCGCCCGGCCATGACGATGAACTGGCGGCTGGATTCCTCCTATCTGAGAATATCATCCACCGGCGCCAGGACGTGCTCCGCATAGACCCTTGCGAGCGCAACGAGTATGGCAATCTGATCAATGTCCAGCTCGCCCCGGAGGTGCCGGTCGATTTCGCCCGCCTCACGCGGCATGTCTTCGCCGCCTCAAGCTGCGGACTGTGCGGGAAGGCGACCATCGAGGCCATCTCGGCGCACACGCCTCCTATCGCGAATGACAACTCGCCCGTCGTCGATGCCGCGACGCTCGCGGCGCTGCCGGAAAAGATGCGCCAGGGACAGACGGACTTTTCCAGAACCGGCGGCGTGCACGCGGCGGCCTTGTTTGACTCTGGCGGAAATCTGATCGTTTTGCGCGAGGATGTAGGCCGCCACAATGCGGTGGACAAAGCGCTCGGCCACGCCCTGCTCAATGGCCTTACTCCCCTGGATCGGCACATTCTGTTGGTCAGCGGCCGCTCGTCGTTTGAGATCATGCAGAAGGCCCTGGCGGCGAGAATCGCCGTCGTCGCGGCGGTCTCCGCGCCGTCAGATTTGGCCGCGCAGTTTGCCACGGAAAATCGCCAGACCCTGATCGGCTTCCTTCGCAGCGACCGGATGAACGTCTATTCGGGACGCGGGCGCGTTCGCTTCGCGTAAAACAGCTCGACCCCTTCTGGGCAACCCGATGGCAAAACCCATTGATCTATCGCAAGTCACCCTCGCCATCCTCGCCGGCGGCGAAGGCCGGCGCATGGGAAAGCCAAAAGCCGAACTGCGCATCGACGGCGTTCCCATCCTGCAATATCTATTGCAATCCTTGCAATGGCCGGGACCCACGCTCCTCGTCACCGCGCCCAGCCGGGAGCGCCCGCCTGGCAGCGACACGTTTGATCGCGAGGCCGTAGACTCGACCGACGCATCACGGCCATCAGATTCCCCCTCTCCATGTACTCAGGGAGAGGGCCGGGGTGAGGGTTCTTCGGATAGGCGACACCGTGCGGATCAAACAAAATGCGACCCTCACCCTAGCTCCCCTGGCCCTCTCCCTGAGTACATCGAGAGGGGACCAGTCTCCCACGCCCAAGGCCCTCTGCGCGGCATCGTTACCGCCATGCAGCACGCCGATACGGAGCTTGTCGCCATCATTACGGTGGACATGCCGGCAATCGCGCGCGAGCATTTGCATTGGCTCATCGATCAACTTGTCGATCACCCCGCGCGCCTCGGCCTGATGTTGCGCCGACCCGATAACGGCGATTCGAGAATCGAACCCTTCCCCTTCGTCTGTGCCAAGCGAGCATCCAATCTCCTCGCCGCCCACCTACCCGCCGGCCACCG
>JBEKYH010000013.1:0-23157 GCA_049511115.1 Tepidisphaeraceae bacterium
ACGATGAGCGTCTGCCCAAGCGGATGCGTATGCCACGCCGTCCGAGCCCCCGGCTCGAACGTCACGCTGGCCCCGCTCACCCGCGCCGGCTCGGATCGATCAAACAGCGAGTCGATGCGAACCGTGCCGGTGAACCAATCCGATGGACCCTTGCCCGAGGGCGTGGAACCGATGCGCTTGATTTCCATTTGTTGTCTCCTTTGCAGTTGAGTTTAGGCGCGAGCGGGATGGCACAATGCGCGGACTTGCGAAAATTCGCGGGCATTTCGTAAGCTGTCGGCATGAAACCAACGGTGACCTTGAAATCCGCACACGACGGAACCACCTTGGAATTCATCGAACGCGGCGGCGGATACTTTCTCGGCCGCATCTCTGGACCAAATCTCCAGGCGACAGCCAAGATTTACGAATACGAGCCGATGTATTTTAAGCGATTCTTCGCCGACCTTGCCGCGAACTGGAACGGATGGACGGGCAAAAAAGAATGGAAATCGCTCGAAGGTGAATTGGCTCTAAGCGCCACGATCAATTCCACAGGGCATGTCACCCTGTCGGTTCAACTCCGCTCGGGTCCCTATCCATTTGATTGGAACCTTTCGGCCACGATCCTGCTCGAGGCAGGCCAACTGGATCGGCTTGCTCATTCCGTGGCGGCCTTCGTCGAAGATACAAATGCCTGATGACAACGAAGAGTTTGTGCTCCATTTGACGACCGGCGATTTCGCAAAAATTCTCTCCCACCTTCACCCAGCCTTAAGGCGCCCTTTGCCATGATGCCCGCCTAATTGGATCGGAGGGTTCCGGTCCGGCGAACATTGGAGGTTTTATGCGTAAGCGAACCGCGGGCGTCCTGGCGTCGTTGGCTGGATCAGTGCTTTTGGGTTGGGCCGGATTTTCCACCGCCCGCGGGCAAATGCAGCCGCCGGGAGGGCCAGGCGCGGGCGATCCGCCGGCCCTCGATCAAAACGGACCCCAGGGCGGTCCCGGCGGATATGGAAATCAGGGAGGCCCCGGCGGCGGGCCAGCCGCTCGCGGTAATTTCGGCGGACCAGGCGGCCGTGGGGGTGGACGAGGCGGCGGGCCAGGACGCGGTCCGGGCCGAGGCGGCTTTGCAAATGGCGGCGGTTATGCCGCGTCAGACGGCGCGGCCGTTCAGAATCTGAGCACGCAGATCACCCAACTGACCGATGAAGTCCGCGCCCTTCGCCAGCAGGTTCAACAACTCCAGCAGACCGTCCAACAGCAGCAACAGCAATCCCCGCGCGGCCAATTTAACCCGGGCAACTTCCGCGGCGGCCCGCCTCCATTCGCCGGCCGTGGAAACGGCCCGATGGGGGGCCGCGGTGGAAGGGGTGGCGCCATGGGTGGCGGATTCGGCGGCGGCATGGGGCGAGGTATGGGCGGGCCCGGCCCGATGGGACGCTTTGGCCCGCGAGGCGGCGGCCAATTCGGCCTCGGCGGTCGCGGCGGATTTGGCCCGATGGGGCGAGGCCGTGGCGGTCCAGGCGGTCCCGGCGGATTTAACCGCCAATTCGGCGGCAACGGCAATGGTCCCCAAGGCGGCAACGGCTTTGGCCCACAAGGCGGATTCAACGGTCCCGGTCCCCAAGGCGGCCAATTTGGACCCGGCGGCGGAGCCGGCGGCCCGGGCGGACGCGGCGGGTTCAACCGCAATTACGGTCCCAACGGCGGCTATGGCGGCGGTCCCGGCGCGGCCGCTCCCCAGGACGGCTACGGTCCCGGCCCACAAGCCGGCGCTCAAGGTCCCCGCCCGCAGGATGACAGCCAATACGCTCCCAACGGCCCCATCGCCCCGATGGCCGCCGACGGCAATATAAATCCCGGCTTCGCCGATCCCGGCGATCCCATTGGCTTTGGTCCCGAAGGCGGCCCCGGTCCCCAATTTGGCCCCGGCCCAGGCCCTCACGCCCAGGATTTCGGCGGCCCGCCGCCAGCGGGTCCCGGATACGGCGGGTAAGGTGGGCGCGAGTGAATAACGAGGGTAAGTCGAGGGAAGAACATCCGGCCGGTGCGGAATTATAAGCCGCGCCGGCCAATATCTTTTCACCCCCTCACCTTGTCACCTTGTCGTGTTCATCCTCTCCCCCCAAACATTTTTTCCACCCCCGCCCTCCCCTATGCCGATGAAGCAATTGAGGCCAGACCCGATTGATTATCGGACCCGCCTCCTCTAAAACGACTTTGCCACAGACTTTTGCCAGGGCAGAAAAAACGTGAAGAAATCTCAGCGAAAAATCGTCGTGTTGGCCAGCCTCGTCGGTGTTTTGACCTTGACCAGCGCTCTTCTGCTGGCTCTTTCGCCGCCGCCGATCAGCGGTGAATCGGCCATCAACAATCTCTGGGCGGTTGACGCATCGGATGCGACTGGCCCGGGTCTGGCCGATGCCGTATTCACCACGCACGTCCCCGCGCGGGAAGGCCATTGGAAATATATCTACGTGCATCAGAGCAACACCCCCTCGGGAACGGCCGGCCAGCTTGCCCGGGAGCATTTCCTCATCGGCAACGGCGCCGGCTTCGCCGACGGGCAAATTCAGATCGGCCAGCGCTGGAACAACCAGACCGCCGCCGCCACGCCGCCCGGCGTGCAGAGCATCGACCCCGATTGCATCACCATTTGCCTCATCGGCGATTTCGACACCACCGTTCCCACCACGGCCCAAATCCGCCGCGTCACGCAACTCATCACCACCCTGCAAGGCCAGCTCGGCATCGGCGCCGACAAAGTCTACCTGATGGATGACGCCCCCGGCGCCGCCGGCGTCGGCCGCCATTTCCCCCTGGCGACGATCCGGCAGCAAATTCTGCCGTGACTGCACCAATAGAAATACTTAAAGAAGACTTTTCACCGCGAAGACGCGAAGAACGCGAAGAAATGCGGGATTCACCACGCGCTCGGCTTCGCCTCGCTAGAGGACACAGAGGACACAGAGGTAAATCAAAATTCAATTTTAATTTGTATTTTTCTTCTCTGTGTCCTCTGCGTCCTCTGTGGTGAGTCCTTCTTCGATTTTCTTCGCGTCCTTCGCGTCTTTGCGGTGAAATCGCATTTGAATTTTTTCCAGAGTCCTCAGGCTTAACAAATCTGCTGTCAGCGCCGACGCGCTGACATTGAGTTTTCCCCCCTCGCCGCTAATCTGGTGGCGGGATGATTTGGACAAAAGAAAAAATACTCCAAGAGTTGCGCCGCCTGCACAAGGCGGGTTTGAATCTTTCGTACAACGGCCTGGCCAAACGCAAGCAATCGCTTGTTTCCGCCGCGGCCTACCACTTCGGCAGCTACCGCCAGGCGGTGGAACAGGCCGGGATCGGCTACGCCGACGTGCTGCGCCGGCCGCGCTGGACCAAGCCGCGCATCATCGGCCTGATCAAGCAGGCCAAGCGCAAGGGCGATGAGCTGCACTGGTCGGCGGTCACGCAGCGTCGCGACGAGCTGGGCAAGGCCGCCTTCGCCGCGCTGCAGCCCCGGCTGTTTGGGCGCTGGGACAAGGCGCTGGCCGCCGCTGGGCTGGACGCCGACGATGTGAGCCGCTACCGGCGGTGGGATAAGCAGTCGATTATTTTCGAATTGCGCTCGCGATCCGCCGAGGGCGAGGCCCTCAACAGCGGCGCCATTCAGGCCGATGACCCCGGCCTCCACGCGGCGGCCGTCCGGCGCTTCGGCAGCCACGACGCGGCCCTCAAAGCCGCCAAGCTCGACCCGGCCGGCGCGCGCTTGCGCCGGCGCTGGACCCAGGCCCAGGTGCTGAGCGCCATCAAAGACACGGCCAAGAACGGCGGCGGCCTGTCCGACAGCGGCATGCGCCGCCAGTTCCCCGCCCTTTACGGCGCGGCCACGCGACTCTTCGGCACATTCACCGCTGCCCGCACCGCGGCGGGCGTCAAATTCACCCGGAAAAAGTAACCCACTCGTCCGCTTGTCCCCATGGCTCGAAAATCTCTATTCATCGTTCTCGACGGCGGGGAAGGCTGCGGGAAAACCACGCAATCAGCGCTTCTGCGCGATACCCTGACGGCGCGCGGCATCTCCGTCATCACCGTGCGCGATCCTGGCGCCACCCGCATGGGCGAGCGCATCCGCGCCATCCTTCTGGATCCGGCCATCACCGACATGAACCTGCGCTGCGAGATGCTCCTCTATATGGCCGCCCGCGCGCAACTGATGGCCCAGACCATCCTCCCCGCCCTCGCCGCCGGGCAATGGGTGATCTGCGACCGCTTCGTCTCCAGCACATTGGCCTACCAGCTTGGCGGAGATGGTTTAACCGCCCAGGAAATCCGCACCGTGGCTGACATCGCCATTCGCTCGCGCTGGCCCGATTTGACGCTCATTCTCGACATGCCGCTGGAGCAAAGCCAGGAACGCCTGCAGCGCCCCAAGGACCGCATCGAGCAGCGACCCCTGGAATATCATCAGCGCGTGCGCGAGAATTTCCTCGCCCAGGCCGCCGCCGACCCCAGGCGATACCGAGTAATCGCCGCGGCCCGGCCAGCCGCGGAAGTGCAGGCGGAGATTCTCGCGGCGGTGCTGGAGGCGGAAAAGCTGTAGTGTGGGCATCGCCCACCTTCGTGGCCAGAAATGGTGGGCGATGCCCACCCTACGAGAATTGCGAGATTCGCATGCCGCTGATTTCCTTCGACGACATCTTCGGCCAACCCCGGGCGGTTGAATTCCTTCGCGCCGCGGCGACGGCTGATCGCCTCCCTCATGCACTTGTTTTCGCCGGCCCCGTCGGCGTCGGCAAGGCGACCACCGCGCTGGCTTTGGCCGCCTGGTTCCTCTGCCAAAAGCCGCTGCCCGCTCGCGCCTGCGGAAAGTGCGAAAGCTGCCGGGCGCTGGCGGCGGGGATTCATCCAGATTTTCACCTGGTCATGCGCGAGCAAATCCGCCAGCACGACAAGAGCGGCAAGAGCAAGGGAACGCAGCTTGCCATTGAAGTGATTCGCGGAGAATTAGTCGCCCCGGCCAGTCGCACCGCGGTGCTGGGACGCGGAAAGTTTTTCGTTGTCGAGCAGGCGGAATTGGCGACGGCCCAGGCGCAAAACGCGATGCTGAAAACGCTGGAGGAACCCGCCGGACGGTCGGTCATCGTCCTGCTCACGGATTCGCCGGAGTTTCTGCTGCCGACGATTCTCAGCCGCTGCCAGATGGTCCGCTTCGGCTCACTGCCAATCGATCTCGTGAAAAAGCGGCTCCACGAACGCGGCATCGAAACAGCCGTCGCCGCTGAAGCGGCCGAACTCTCCGACGGCTCCCTCGGCGGCGCGATGCGCCTCATCTCCGAAGGCATCCTGCCCGCCGCCCGCGCCCTGCACGAGCAATTGAACACCCTCCTGGTTGGCCGCGTTCCCGCGGATTTGCCCGGCTGGTTCAAGCAGGCCGCCGACGACTACGCCGAAAAGGAACTGATCCGCGACCCCCTGGGCAGCAAGGAGTTCGCCACCCGCGGCGGCCTCACGACGTATCTGAGCCTCGCCGCCCGCTTCTTCCGCCGTCAGCTCTACGAATCCTCTGACGCAACACGCTGGGATCAGGCCTGCCGAGCCATCGACGCGATCGCCCGGTGGCAGATGTATATGGATGCCAATGTGAATGTGCCGGTGGCGCTGGGACAGCTTGGAGCAGCGTGGGCTGGCCAGTTTGCGGCCGCGACGTAGTCGCTCGATTTGCCGCGGAGTTGCACAATCTTAAGATATCCTTCGGAGGGTAGTTCAATGCTAGTCACACTGCTTTTACCCGACGGTTCAGAGCAAATAGTGGACGCAACTGAACTGCGAATGTCCCTCGACGGCAACCCGTTCGAACTGTCGTTCGAAACATCCCCCGCTCGGCTGCGAATATATTCGCCAGCCACCTAGGAACGATGGCAGCGCTTCGTCATTCACCCGAGCGCGGGAAACGCGCTGAGCCTTGAGGTCATCGCCGAAAATGCAGCCCGCGACAATCAATTGCCTGGCTGAACCGCTGCGGTTCAGCCAATGCTAAGCCAGCGTCCCCAATTCCATCTCGTGCAAACCCTTCCCGCTCGGCACCATCGGGTAAACATGCTCATTGGGTTCCACGGCGAAATCCACCACCACCGGGCCGTCATGTTTGAGCATGGCGTCGATGGTCTTGGGGACATCCTCTTTGTTCTTGCAATGAATCCCCTTGACGCCGAACGCCTCGGCCATGGCGGCAAAGTTGGGGTTTTTCATCGCGGTCTGGCTGTAGCGGCGCTCGTAGAAGAGGTCCTGCCACTGCTTGACCATGCCCTGGAAATCGTTGTTGAGGATCGCGACCTTCACGGGAATCTTGTACTCGGCCAGCGTGGCCAGTTCGTAGCAGGTCATCAGGAAGCTGGCGTCGCCGTCGATGTCGATGACGGTCTTGCCGGGACTCCCGAGCTGCGCGCCCAGCGCCGACGGCAGGCCGTAGCCCATCGTCCCCAGGCCGCCGCTGGTGATCATCTGGCGGGGTCGCCGCCAGCGATAAAACTGGGCCGCCCACATCTGGTGCTGGCCCACGCCGGTGGTGATGATCGCGTCGCCTTTGGTCTGGCGCTCGAGTTCCTCGATCACGTATTGCGGCTTGGCCAGCTTCGAATCGTCCTTGTATCGGAATGGATAGCGCTCCTTCCATGCCTTGATCTTGGCGAACCATTCGTGCCGATCGTGATGCTCCAGGTACGGCAGCATCGCCTCCAGCGACGCCTTGGCGTCGCCGACGACAGGCACATCCACGTCCACATTCTTGGAGATGCTCGAGGGGTCGATATCGATATGGATGATCTTGGCGTGCGGCGCGAACGTCGCCAGATTGCCGGTGACGCGGTCATCAAACCGCGCCCCCACCGCGATCAGGCAATCGCTCTCCTGCACCGCATAATTGGCAAACGCGCTGCCGTGCATGCCGAGCATGTAGAGCGTCTTGGGATCGTGCTCATCAAACGCCCCCAGACCCAGCAGCGTGGTCGTACACGGCAAATTGGCCTTATCCGCCACCTTGCGCAGCGCCTGCCACGCGCCGCTGATGACGGCTCCGCCGCCAACGTAAAGGACCGGCCGCTGGCTCTTGTTGATCAACTCCGCCGCATCCTGCACCTGCTTGGCATGGGCCGCCATGAACGCGGTCTTGCGCTTCACGATATGCGGCCGCGGCGTGTCATCCACTTCTTCGGTGCAAATGCCCGTGGTCACATCCTTGGGCAAATCGACCAAGACCGGCCCAGGCCGGCCCGTGGTCGCGACGATGAACGCCTCGTTAATGATCCGCGGCAATTCGCGGATGTTTTTGACCAGGTAATTCCACTTCGTGCAGGGCCGGCTCACGCCGGTCACATCCGCCTCCTGGAAAGCGTCGTTGCCGATCACCTTGGTGGCGACCTGGCCGGAGAAAACCAGGATGGGAATGCTATCAAGCTGGGCGGTTGCCAGGGGCGTAACCGTATTCGTCGCGCCGGGACCGCTGGTGACGATGCAGACGCCCGGCCGGCCGGTCGCGCGGGCATACCCGTCGGCGCAGTGGCCGCTGGCCTGCTCGTGGCGATTCAGAATGAACTTGGCCGGCGTCTTATACAGCTCGTCAAAAACCGGCAGAATGGCCCCGCCGGGATACCCGAACATGACCTCTACCTTGTGCGGCCCGATGAGCATTTCATGGAAAATGCGCGCCCCGGTCTTGCCCTTGTATTTGGGCTTGGCCTCGGTGGGGGTCGCCGGAATGGAAGTCTGCGCGTCGGTCTGAATCGCACTCATGATGATCCTTTGTTGACAAGCGAACGGACAATCAAACAATGTTACCCGAAGTCGGCCTCGGTTCAAAATATATTTAAGGCAAGGTTCGCACTACAGTTACCGTGCGGCGGCGGACATATCCGGAGGAACAAATCCATGCTACCCGCGCCAAAACCAGCGGAATGCCATCCCAACATCTTCCGTAGGGTGGGGAACGCCCACCCTTTCGCGAAGCGGTGGGCCATGCCCACCCTACATTACTCGGCCCTCTTTATATCAATCGTCTCCTCGCTCATGTGCACAACGGCTCTTTTCGCCCAATCAACTCCCCTGACCTGGGGCGACCAAGGCGACGGCACCTACAAAAACCCCATCCTCAAATCGGATTATTCGGACCCGGATGTTATTCGCGTCGGCCCGGACTTCTACCTGGTGGCATCGGATTTCAATTATGTCGGCATTCAGGTGCTCCATTCCAACGATCTGGTCAATTGGCAAATCATCGGGCAGGTTTTCGACAAACTGGCCATGGACCCCAAATATGACCAGATGAAAGGCTATGGCGAAGGCACCTGGGCCCCATCCCTCCGCTTCCACAACGGCGAGTTTTACCTTTACGTCTGCACGCCGCACGACGGGCTATTCATGTGGCACACCAAAAACCCCAGCGGCCCATGGTCAGATATGGTGACAGTGAAAAAAGTGGATTCCTGGGAAGACCCCTGCCCCTTCTGGGACGATGACGGCAACGCCTACCTGGTCCATTCGCACAAAGGCGCCGGCCCGCTCATTCTGCACAAGATGAGCCCCGACGGCACCCAACTATTGGATGACGGCAAACTCATCTACCAGGGCCCCAACTCCGAGGGTCCCAAGTTCTACAAACGGCATGGCTACTACTTTATATCCCTCCCCGAAGGCGGCGTTGCCACGGGCGGCCAGACGCTTTTGCGATCGAAGGACATCTACGGTCCCTACGAGCGGCGGCAGGTTTTGCCCAATGGCTCGCCCCATCAGGGCGGCATGGTCGAACTGGATAATGGCCAAGCCTGGTTCATCTCTTTCAAGGAAACCGGCTATCTCGGCCGCATTCCGTACCTGAACCCCGTCAAATGGGGCGACGATGATTGGCCGGTCTTCGGCGATAATGGCAAACCCGTCGATTCATGGCCCAAGCCCGATGTCGGGCAGGTATTTCCAGTTTCACATCCCGCAACCAGCGACGAATTCGACGCAACCACGCTTTCCCCCATCTGGCAATGGAATCACAACCCCGTCGCGGCCGGGTGGTCACTCACCGAACGCCCCGGCTATTTGCGCCTAGAAGCCCTCCCCGCCGATTCGATGGCGACCGCCCGAAACACCCTGACTGAAAAACTCTGGGATTCCGCCGGCGTTATCGACGTGAAAATGGACGTATCCGCCTTCGCCGACGGCCAGCGGGCCGGATTCACCTTCATCACCGGCAACAAGTTCGGCTGGATCGGAGTATCTCAAGACAACGGCGTGCGCCGCATCGCCTGGGATAACGACGGCGGAATTGGTCCCGTCGTAACCGCGGCCGACGTTTATCTGCGCGGCGTTTACGAAGGCAAAACCGCCCGACTGCAATACAGCCTGGACGGGAAAAACTTCACGGACACCAGAACGACCTTCACCCTCGGCTTTATGTTCTGGAAAGGCGCTCGGCCGGGAATTTTCTGCTATGGTCCTGGCGGAGGATCGGCGGATTTTGATTATATCCATTATCGCTACGCCGCCACGCTTGCGGACCTGGGCCTGACGCCCGCCGCGGATAATCAGTGGCAAAAGTAAAGGGAACTGATCCTATGAAACTCTCCACACTCAAGCACCTCACCGTCGCCGCCCTCTTTTTGGCTTTGGCCGCGCCTTTTGCCAAAGCCATCCCTACCCCCGATGACGGCAAGCCGCACAAGTTCTCGTTGCACGACAGCGCTTTCTACATCGACGACCAGCCCGTGCGCATCATCGCCGGGGAAATGCACCCCGGCCGGATTCAGCCGGAATTCTGGGACGACCGGATCAAAAAAGCCAAGGCGATGGGCATCAACACCATCAGCGTCTACCTCTTCTGGAACGAGATCGAGCCGACCGAAGGCAACTTCACCTTCACGGGAATCACCGACATCCATCGCTTTGCCAAGCTCTGCCAGGACAACGGCATGTGGCTCATCGTGCGGGCCGGCCCGTACATTTGCGGCGAGTGGGAATTCGGCGGCTTTCCCGCCTGGTTCCTCAAGCATCCCGAGATCAAGCCGCGCACCAACGAGCCGACGTACATGAACTACTGCAAGCAGTACATCGACAAACTCCACGAGCAGCTCGGCGACATGCAGGTCACCCACGGCGGCCCGATCATCATGGTGCAGATCGAAAACGAACTGCACGCGATTAACGATTACCTGAAGGGCTTGAAGGACGATTTCGTGAGTTCGGGTTTTGATTGCCAATTGATGACGTGCGACCCCTCAGGCCAGCCGTGGACGACTATCCAGGGCCTGCCCGATGTCCTCCGCGGCTATAACGGCTTCCCCCAGCAAATCGATACCATGCGCTATGCGCAGGCGTCAGCGGTCGCCAAGCCGATGGGTTACCCGATTTATTCTCCTGAAGTCTACACCGGATGGTTTGCGACCTGGGGGCAGTGGCGCGGAGCCAAGTCGCCCAAAGTGTCGATCGCTGCTCAGGTCAGAGACACGCAGATTCTCATCGACCATAAGGATGTCTCCTGGTGCTTTTACCTCTTCAACGGCGGCACCAATTTCGGCTACATGGGCGGCCCCAACAGCGGGCGCGCCGTGCAGACCTCCTATGATTACGATTCGCCGGTCGATGAACTCGGCCGCGTGACGCCCAAATATACCGCCCTGCGCGACTTGCTCATCAAGGGGCTGAACATCACTCCGCCCCCTGTGCCGGCTGATCCGGCTGTGATCGAAATCCCCGCCTTTTCAATGAATCAGGATTCGCCCCTGCTCTCTCGCCTTCCCGACGCGGTGACCACCGATGACGTGGAGCCGATGGAAATGCTCGGTCAGAACTATGGCTTCATCGACTACCGCAAGACATTCCCCGGGGGACTCAAAGGGACCTTGGACATCGGTATTCCCCGCGATTACGCCAGCGTGATGATCGACGGCAAAGTCGTCGGCGAAGCCTTCAGCGCGCTGATGGGCGGCGGTCGCGGCCGCGGCGCAAACGCCCCCGGCTACACCGTGACCGTCAATCAGGACGGGCCGTGCACGCTGGACATCCTGGTTCATAACCTGGGGCGTAATAGCCTGCCGATTGATATGAACGGCAGCAAAAAAGGCTTGAACGCCAACCCCAAACTGGACGGCACGCCCCTGACCGGGTGGCAGATTTATTCGCTGCCGCTGGATGATCCCTCGGCGCTTCCCGCCGCGAAGGATGCCTCAGCCAGCGCCGCGCCGACTGGCCCGACCTTCTTCACCGGAACCTTCAATCTCAACTCCCTCGGCGAAACCTACCTCGACATGACCAACTGGCATTTCGGCGTGGTCTGGGTCAACGGCCATAACCTGGGCCGCTATTGGGATGTCGGCTCGACCCGGGCGATTTATCTCCCCAGCACCTGGCAAAAAGCCGGCGCCAACCAGATCACCGTCCTGGAACTCGGCAAGCCGCCGGAGACGGCCCAAATAAAGGGTGTGGCCAACATGATCGAAACGCCGGCGACGCCGATTCAGCCGCTCTGGGTGGCGGCGGCGGCGCCGGCGGCGACCCCCGCGGCAAAGGGGAATTGACGCGGCCGATTTCGTGCTATGATTGGCAAAGGTGCCCGATGGACGTAACCATTTCAATCCCGGACAACGTCGCGGCCAAGCTGCGCGAGAGAGCCTCGGCGAGCGGTGAACCCGTGCCCGCATACACATTGAAGCTCGTTGAGCAGGCGATCCAGGGACCGACTCTTGAGGAACTGCTTGCGCCAATTCAGGCGGACTTTGCCCGAAGTGGGATGAGTGAAACCAAATCCCGTTGATTAACCCACGGCGCTACTGCCCCAGCGTCTGCGTCAGCCACGCAACCATCTTCGCCTTGTAGCTCGTATCCAGCGTTTCCCATTTGGCCATGCCATGCACGCCCTTGTCGATGGTGATGAGCTGGCACGGGATGCTCATCGACGTGAGCGCCGCCTGGAAATTGATCGATTGCTGATAAAGCACGCTCCGGTCGGCTGTGCCGTGGATGAGCAAAAACGGCGGCATGCCCGGCTTCACGTAATTGATCGGCGACATCTGATGCAGAATCTGCCGGGCGGTATCGTCAAATGTTTTGCGGCCGATCAGCGCCTGCGCCGACACGCTTAAGCCACCGCGGCGTTCGGTGTCGGCCACCATGTCCGTCGGAGCGGCAAATCCCACGACCGCCTGCACGGCCGTGCCCTCGCCGCCGCTGGTCGCCGCGAGGCAGACCAGGTGCCCGCCCGCGGATTCGCCGATCAGGGCGATGCGCTTGGGGTCGCCCTTATAAGTAGCGGCATGCGCCTTCACCCAACGGATGGCCGTCTGCACATCTTCAAAACACGCCGGCCAGGGATACTTGGGCGCCAGCCGGTAATTAATGGAAAACCAGACAAAATGCCCCTGCGTCAGCGGCGTAAACAGCGGCGTGATATCGCGGCCCTTATCCCCCCCGCTCCACCCGCCGCCATGCACAATAATCGCCACCGGAAACGGCCCCGCCCCGTCCGGCGTATCCGCGTCGAGTTTGAGCGACTCCCCACCGGCATACCCGTACTGTATATCGCCCACGAAATGCCCCAAAATCGCCAGCTCAGTGGCGGGAGTCGCCGTTTGCCGCTGCTGAGCGAAGGACTCCATCGGGAAGGCAATTGCCAGAACGAGAGATGCGATAATCGTGGCGCCCTGTTTCATGGTCTTCCCATTCTAAAGGATCGGGCGCTCGACCGGAACGAAAATGGGTCCCACATGAACCCTCTTAATCCTTCGGTTCTTCTTCGCGTCCTTCGCGTCTTCGCGGTAAAAACGTCTTTTCTTCTGTTGCTTTTCCCCGAATATCGTTAGAATCCACCTAAGTTGCGGCGCGGAGCGCCGCCGAGGGGCAGGAAAAAACCAAGGATGGTTTTATGTTGGCACGTCGCGCGATCGCTTTCACAACCATCGGAGTTTTAGCATTAGCCGCAGGCTGCTCGCAGACTTCCTCGATGCTGTCGTGGATGTCCGGCGGCCACGACAGCGGCGCCGCGCCCGTGGCGGCCGCGCCGCAGCCAACCACTCAACCCGCCGATGCGGCCGCGCCCATGGACAGCGAGTCGGCCGCGGCCCTGGCGGCCAAGGTCAAATCCTACGCACAAGACGAAGGTGCGCAAGTCGATAAGCGCAACAACGCGGCCACCAACGCGCCGGCCACTCAGCCGGTCAGCGACATCATCGCCCGGCTCGACACATATCACACCAATTCGCTCAGCCTCACGCCCTATGAGCAGGATGTGCCCACGCCCGCGCATCATGATTCGGCGGCGAGCACCGACGCCGCCTCCGAAGGCGACGCCGCCGTGCAGGCCGCCGCAACGGCAACCGTCTCCAAATCCGCCAACGCCCTCAGCCCCACCGGCGACGCCAATTTCCCCATGATCGTCCCCGAAGGCGCCGACCAGCAGGCCCAGCCCGCGTCGGCATCCGACGCGCCGGTCACGGCCGACCAGGCCGAGCATCTCGCCGCCCAGCACCTGCGCGATGATCCCGCCGATCTGGACGGCCAGTTGAATTACCAGTTGCTCATGTTCGTCGAGGGCCAACCCGTCCCGCAGATGTCCGCGCTCGCCGGCCTGCGGGCCGAAGATCGCCAGGTCATCTCCACGCTCATGGACGGCCTGAGCAATTTCCGCAATGTCGTGCGCTCCAGCAACAACAGCCTGCTCGCCGACAAGGTGCGCCCCCTGGTGGACATGAGCGACCGCCTGCGCAGCGAATCCGAACTCACCCTGCACAACGTGACGCTCTGCACCAAGGTTGACAGCTACGGCGTATACAAAGCCGTCGATTCCGACCGCTTCATCGCCGGCCATGAGAACCAGGTGATCGTCTACGCCGAAGTGGAAAACTTTCAGTCGCAGGCCACCAACGACAATCAATGGCAAACCAAACTATCGGAAGAAATGGTCCTCTACACTGAAAGCGGGATGCCCGTCTGGCCCGCCAAAAACCAGGTCGATTCCGTCGTCGATCTCTGCCACGAACACCGCCACGATTTCTTCGTCGCCAAACTCATCACCCTGCCGCAGAACCTTACCATCGGCCGGTATCTGCTGAAGCTGACCGTGACCGACCAGGAAGCCAACCGCGTCGCCGAGGCGACCACGCCAGTGGAGATTGTGGTGGAATAAGGCGTGGCGCGCCCGCGGAAGACAATTACAGAAAGCGGCAGTAGCCGTTTCGATTTTTTCGACCATTGCCTTTGTTTCGTTTGCCCGATAGCATAAAGCATAAGGGGCAAAACGGAGCTTGGTATGCCCGCCGCTATTCTGCGTGAACCTGTTGCCCCCACGGGGGCCCAAGCCAAATTGGCCGGTGACTCAAGCCGGCGGCTGTCGCGATACGCGCAGCGCGACCTGAAACTGCAAATAGTCGGAAAACACGGTGAAACGATCACCCTCCCAGCGCCAGCCGTGCGGCTCCTGATTCGACTGTTGTCGGAAATGTCCGACGGAAACGCCGTGGCCCTGATGCCCGTCCATGCGGAGCTGACCACACAGCAGGCCGCCGACGCGCTCGGCGTGTCGCGTCCGTTTCTGGTTAAACTCCTCGACGAAGGCCGCCTGCCGTCCCGCAAGGTGGGCACTCATCGGCGCGTGCTGATCAGCGATCTGCTGGCCTATCGACACAAAACAGACCTGCGGCGCCTTAAGGCGCTCGAGGAGCTGGCCGCGCAGGCTCAGGAACTGAAGATGGGCTATTAAGCCCCGACTGATTTTGGCGCTGCGCGCATGGCCAAACCCACGGTTCTCTACGACGCCTGCGTGCTTTACCCAGCCCCGCTGCGCGACCTGTTAATGCAGCTTTCTACGGCGGATCTCTTCCGCGCTCGCTGGACGGAGCGGATTCACGCCGAATGGATGCGCAGCGTTTTGGATAATCGGCCCGACCTGACGCGCGCCCAGCTTGAGCGAACGCGGCGTTTGATGGACGCCCACGTTTTGGATTGCCTCGTTACCGGATACGAAAACCTCATCGACGGGCTTGTATTGCCCGATCCCGATGATCGCCACGTCCTCGCGGCAGCGATTGCCGCCGGCGCAAGCCTCATTGTGACCTACAACCTGCACGACTTTCCGCGGCGGATTCTCGCTCGACACAGAATTGAGGCTCAACATCCGGACGCTTTCCTGTCCCAACTGCTGGAAGAAAACGGCGCCGCATTCTGCTCCGCCGCGCGGCGGCAGCGTCAAAGCCTGAAAAACCCGCCAAAATCAGTCCCTGAGTTTCTCGAAATTCTTGTCCGCCAACAGTTGCCCCGAACCGTTGCCAACCTCCGAGATTTCGCGACCGCCTTGTGATTCGCGCCAAAGACCCAACCGCGTCGCCGAGGCGACTTCGCCGATTCGCCCTCAAGCAATCTCGCCGGATGAGGTTGTTAGACCGTCGCCGCTTACAAAAAAGAGTTGAAAAAATACATACGCCTACGCCGCCTCACTCCCTAAAATACGCAGGAGGAGATCATCGCCCATGAAACCCCTGCTTCGACTCATCGGTCACATTCTCGTTCTCGTCATTGGCATTTTCATCGGCGTCCTGTGGGGCGTTAACCATCCCACGCAGGCGGCCGACATCAACCAGCAGGAGCAGATCGCGGCCACCAAGGCCAAGATCGAACTCCTCGAAAAATTCGGCGGCAGCATCCCCAACGGCCAGCAAATGCTCGATGACGAGAAAAAGAAACTGGATGCCGTAACCACGCAACCAACGACGCCGTGAGAAAATGCAATCTCACCGCCCGCTCGGCTCCGCCTCGCTAGAGGACACGGAGGACACAGAGGTAAATCAAAATTCAATTTGAATTTGATTTCGGTTTTCCTCCGTGTGCTCTGCGTCCTCTGTGGTGAGAATCTGGTTTTCAGTCCTCCGCGATCACGCTCGCCGTGGCGTGCGTCGAGACATGGCTGATGCTCACGAGCCAGCGGCGGATATGAAGTTCCTCGGCAATGCGCTGTGATTCCCCATGCAATTTTACCGACGGCTGCCCCGACTGCGCCCGGAGGATTTCCACATCCGTCCAGGCAATCCCCCCGCGCCAGCCAGTCCCCAGCGCCTTCAGCACCGCCTCCTTCGCCGCGAACCTGCCGGCCAGATGCTCGACATATCGCTTGGTATTCGCGGCGCAATACGCCTGCTCCCCCGGCGTAAAGCACCGATCCAGAAAATGCTTTCCATGCTCGCGCACCATCTCCGCGATGCGCGAGGTCTCCACAATGTCTATCCCGTGGCCGATGGTCGCCATGCCGGATTTTTACCGCGAAGGCGCGAAGAACGCGAAGGAATTCAAAAGAGAAGATTCACCACGGAGGACTCAGAGGACACAGAGGTAAATCAAAATCAGAATTGGTTTTGTTTTTTCCTCCGTGTCCTCTGTGTCCTCTAGCGAGGCGCAGCCGAGCGGGTGGTGAGACTTTCTTCTCTTCACGCCGTTGGCGTGGCGGGCGTTGCCGGCGCCGCGCCGACCAGCCTCTGCGCCGTGGCGATCAGTTTTTCCATTTTCACCGGCTTGGTCAGGTATTCGCTCACGCCCAGGCTTTCGGCGTACATCTTGTGTCGCGCCCCCTGGTTGCCGGTAATCATGATGACAAACGGCTTGGCATTCCGGGGCTTCTTCGATTTGATCTTTTCCAGCACGAGAAATCCGCTGCGGCCGGGAAGCATCATGTCCAGCACCACCACGTCCGGCTGCCCCTTCTCGGCCAGCTCGACGGCCTTGTTGCCATTGCTGGCGGTCTCGACGGTCGCCCCCGTCGGCTCAAAGGCGGCCTGCATGGAAGTGAGAATATCGTGGTCATCATCCACCAGGAGAATCCGCTTGCCATCTAAAGGTTGACTCATATCGGTCTCTCCAGTCCGCCCCTCGCTTGCCACAGCGCCGCCCAATCTTAGGTTGAGTTTCCGCCCATACGGAGGCCTTGTCAAGAAATTCCGGACAGTATTCGACGGCGGCCGAGGCGCGATGGAACGGTTTGGAACACTTTGGAACACTTTGGAACACTTTGGAACAGATTCATGGGGTTCGCATGGCCAGAACTCCATATAACATCGGCCTCCCTCGTTGAATGAGGCGCAATCTCATAACGTCGGCATTGTTCGGCGGCTAATCATCGGCCTGCAAGTGCTGAACAATAGGACATATCCCTATGACATTTGTTGCTGCGAATGTTTCTACTTTCGTCACCACGCCTACCGGAGCGCAGATGGGAAAGCGAAGCATGCAGGCGTTATCTCGCGTGCGGGGAACGCCGAGGCCCCGTTGGAAACCGAAGACGGCTACCAACGAAAGGACAAATAATCGGTGGCTGTCCCTGGTTTTCTGGGTTTTCTGAGATCCTATTAGTGACCGGAAAGTGTATCGTTCCACGTTTCTTCATGGACAAAATCTTTATAATCAAAGTTGTCTTCTAAATCGGCGCCTGCGGCATATGTTGGATAGAAGTCTCTTCCGACCAAAATCCCGCCGTCTGGAAAAGCGTAATCATCATATTGTTGCATTTCAGCGGTTACTGTCCAGCAAAAGCTCCCGGTTCCTGGTTGACCGGCGATAGTTACAACTGCATTATGGTAGCCGAAATGGCCCGATCCGGGATACCAGGGGATACTAGAGGGGATACCAGGGGATACCAGGGACAGTCACCGTTTAACTTGCCTTGAAACCGTCCTGCTGGTACCCTCTGGCCCATGGCCCGCGTCGCTCGCATCGTCATCGCGGATTCTCCCCATCATCTCACGCAGCGCGGCAACAACCGCCAGGACGTTTTCTTTGTCGATGACGACCTATGGGCTTACCTGAAATTTCTCGCGCTGCAAGCCCGTCTTTACGGGGTGGAGATTTTGGGCTATTGCCTGACGATTGACTGTCCCTGATTTGAGCGGCGGTCATTGACTCCAAGCCCCCCTGTGCGGAAGATTGCGCCTAAACGGCCCAATAACAGGGAGGTTCATGCGCGGTCCGCTGCAGTTTCTAATTCATGCTGGCAAGGCATTGTTGGTTGCCGGTCTTATCGGCGCGGGGGGATGCGCGCACCGGGTGCCGCAGGAGCAAGCCGTCGGGTTGATTCCGCCGGATCAGCGGGCGGCGGATTTGCGGGATGACAGCCGCCGCATGTTGGGCGTGGATCGGGCCCCGGCCGTGCCGCTCAATGAACCGATCTACCAGATCCCCTTCACGGCCATGGGGGCGGGATTTGACGCGGTGTTTGTCTCGCCGAGCGTACGACTCTACATGATTTTGACCGGCGACACAGCCGCCACCGCGGCGCGGGACATGCTCGACCAGCAGTACCCCGACAAGCGCCGCTTTGGCATCCTGCGCCTGGCCCAGGAAGCGTATGCCCGCCAGGGATTGTCAGAGCGCGATCTCTGGGCCGATCTGGCCCGGCGCGACCCGGATTACACGGTGCGCGCCGCCGGCATCCGCGCGTTGAATTGGTCGCGCGATCCGGCCCATACGCAGGTTTTCATTGATGCCCTCAAGGACGACCAGCCGCTCGTGCGGATGGAGGCGGCCAAGGCGCTGGCCAATGTCCCCAATGTTCAGGCCGCTACCCCGCTGCTGGACCGGCTGCAAAACGACGACAGCCGCGACGTTCGCATCGCCGCCGCCGACGCGCTGCGGTGTTATAAGACGGATGAAACGGCCCACGCGCTGATCGCCGTGCTGAATGACACCGATTTTGACGTGGCCTGGCAGGCGCGCCAGAGCCTGCGGCTCATGACGGCTTACGATTTCGGCTACAACCAGAGCGCCTGGCTCGATTTCCTGGCGACCAGCAAACAGCCGTTTCAATAGGTCGATTTGACGTAGGGTGGGCACGGCCCACCGTCTTTGCAACCGAGGTGGGCGTTGCCCACCCTACCCATGCGCAAGCTTCGCGGTCCTCTCTTCTCCCATGCGCGCCTTAGTCTTCGATCAAACGCTCTCCTTCCGGCCGCGACAGGCCGAGCCCTCGCCGGCCGACGGCGATACGCTGGTCCGCGTCCGCCAGGCGGGCATCTGCGCCACCGACCTGGAAATCGCCGGCGGGTACATGAATTTCGCCGGCGTGCTGGGCCACGAATTCGTCGGCGTCGTCGAGCATTCGCCGGATAAAAACCTCATCGGTCAGCGCGTCGCGGGTGAGATCAACGTCGTCTGCGGGCGATGCGATCTCTGCCTCAGCGGCCTGGCTAGTCACTGCCGCAATCGCACGGTTCTGGGAATTCTTCATCACGATGGCGCCTTCGCCGACTATCTGCGCCTGCCCGCGGCCAATCTGCACGCCCTTCCCGATACGATTGACAACGACGCGGCGGTCTTCATCGAGCCGCTGGCGGCCGCGTTCCAGGTGCAAAAGCAGATCGCCCTGGACGGCCGAAAATGGGTGACGGTCCTGGGCGACGGAAGATTGGGTCTGCTCGTGGCCCAGGTGCTGCGCAACGCGGGCTGCCCCGTGCGCGTCATCGGCAAACACCCCGAGAAACTGGCCCTGTGCGAGAAATGGCAAATCCGCTCGCGCCCCCTGGCCGACATTTCGCCGCGGCACGATCAAGATGTGGTGGTCGATTGCACCGGCAGCGCCGAAGGCTTGGAACTGGCCCTGCAAATGGTCCGCCCGCGCGGAACGGTGGTCCTGAAAACCACCGTCGCCAAACCCAAGGCGATCAACCTCGCCCCGGTGGTGATCGACGAGATCAACATCATCGGCAGCCGCTGCGGCCCATTCCGCCAGGCGATTGGCGCGCTGGCCCAGAAGCAGATCGATGTCGCCAGCCTGATCCACCGCCGCATGAAAATCGAACAGGGCGTGCAGGCGATCGAGCTGGCGGGAAGGCCCGGAGTGTTGAAGGTCATTTTGACGATGGAGTGAACGAGTAGGGTGGGCATCGCCCACCAGTTTGTGACAAGCGGTGGGCGATGCCCACCCTACATGCTGACGACGGAGCAAGCCATGGCCAAAGACTTCGCGGTGATCCTCAACAACGGCGGGATCAACAGCGCCGTGACGACGGCGATTGCGTCGCAGAAATTCCGGCCCATTCTCGTCCACGCGGAAATCTCGCAGACGCCCTCGGCCCGCAAGCGTGCGGCGTATGACCAGCAGGTGACGCACTTCAAGCCGTACCGCGAGACAACCGTGACGCTGCCGCCGGTGCCGCCGCCGAATCCGGCCAATGTTCACGCCGACCCGCGCGCCACGCCGCCGATCGCGCCGCGACTGATCGGCATGCTGCCGCTGATGGCCGTCGCCGCGCAGGTGGCCGCCCAGTTCCAGGCCGCCGCCATCTACCTCGGCATGCGCGTCGGCCCCGACGGCGACGACCTCGCCCAGGTGGCCGAGTTCTTCCAAATCTGGAGCGAACTGGTGCAAATTCCCTGCCGCCTGGCGGATTTGGAAGTGGTCACGCCGCTGCTGGAATTGGAACCGTGGCAGGTTGTGGATGTGGGTTTCCAGGTGGCCGTGCCATTTGAGCGCACATGGAGCTGCCAGCATGAAGCGAGCGACCCGTGCTGGTCGTGCCGCGGATGCCGCGCCCGCGAAGCGGCTTTCGTGCAGGCGGCCAAGCCGGATCCGTTGCGCGCGGCGAAGAGAACTTAAGGAGACTTAAAGAGGGGGAGATGGGGCGGCAGCAATGTAGGGTGGGCATCGCCCACCGCTTGCCGAAAATGGTGGGCGATGCCCACCCTACAAAAGACTGAGGCGCAGACCGGGTGATTAGGCGGCTAAGTATGGGCGAGTGGGGGCTGCAGAGTCACACCTTTGGGGTTATTTCCTAGATTTTTCAAGGCCAAAAAACATTTGCAATTCTTGCGGCGCTCGATAGACTAGGTTTGTTGTTCGGAGAGAGGAGCGATGGGCGTCGTGCGCAGCCGGTCGCTTGGAGAAGGCAACCTGTCCGTGCCGAGAGCGAGCTGTTCGGCGCTGCGAGAACTCCCTTTACACAGCAAAATTACCTGCAATATCACAAGGGTCTGCCACGCCGCGAAATTTCCGTTACTCGTTGGCGCGGCCGGGGATGTAATCATGAGGGCCGGGGATGTTGTTCGGAGGCTCGAATGCGAAACGATGGATCAACCGCGGCGTCTTTGGCTCGGTGGACAGCCTGCGTCGTCGCGGCGGCGTTTAGCGCCTGGGCGGCCGCGCCGCTCAAGGCACAGGCGACTTACACTGGCGCCGTGCTCTATCCGCTAACGATACCGAGTGGGTTTGAATCATCTCTGCCGGTCGTGATCGGCTCACCCGGCTCAAGCATCGCCGGCCAGACGGTTGGCGCGGCCTACGCCCCAGCCGGGCAAAATGCGCTGATCTGGTCAGCCAACTCCGTCATCAACCTTAACCCCACCGGATACCAGACCTCGATCGTAGCCGCCACTGACGGCACGCAGCAGTTCGGTAACGCCCTCGTCGAGCCGAATCAGGAACACGTCCTGCTCTGGTCCGGTTCGGCCCAGGCATTCGTCGACCTGACCCCCAGCGGAGCTACTTCAGCCGGCGCCGAGGGAATGAGTTCGACGCAACAAGTCGGTTTCGTCGGAAATAGCGCCTATGTGTGGTCGGGAACGGCCGCGTCGGCTGTCGATCTCGCTCCGGCCGGCTACACCGGTTCCGAAGCTCGCGGCACCAACGGCTCTCAACAAGTCGGCTGGGCCCTGGATAGCGCGGGCATGCATGCCATGCTTTGGAGCGGATCGGCCGCAACAGCCGTCAAGCTTGACCCACCAGGATCCACTTCCTCCCAGGCCGTCGGAATCAGCCCTTCCGGCAATCAACAGGTCGGCAACGGAATCCTCTCCGGGGCAACCAGCGAGCACGCCCTCATGTGGTCCGGCACCTCCGCGTCAACGGTTGATCTCAACCCGGCCGGCGCTTCCTCCTCGTATGCCGTCGGCACGAACGGAGCCGACCAGATCGGCTACATCATTTCCGGCTCCAACGACGAGGCGTATCTTTGGTCCGGCTCCGCCGCTTCGGCCGTCAACCTGCAATCGCTCCTGCCCGAGACCGATGCCTGGACCTCATCCATGCCGAGCTCGATCGACGCTTCAGGCAATGTCTTCGGCACCGCCGTTGGCACAGTGAATGGCGTCACCGGCACCTACGCCGTCGAATGGGCAGCGCCGGTGCCCGAACCGGCAATGCTTCCGTGCCTGGCGATCATCGGCGCCGTTCTGCTATCGCGGCGGAGACGCAGCGTGCCACGCCGTTGTGCGGAATAGGCAACCTCATCGCTCTTGCAGCAATCCCTGTGCAGCACCGAGGCAGATGGCGATTTGCTTCGCTGGGTCCGCGGTCCGCTCGATCCATTCGGCCAAAATGTTGAGATCGCCGGAGGGAATCCAATGCTGGGCGACATCGGTCAGCATGGATGCCTCGTTTGAGAGATCGGCCGATGCGGTAACGGTCGCGAAAGTACGCTCCGCATCAAGCGGTTGACGAGCGCGAGCCTCTGCAATGGCAATCGATAACTCAGCTTCACGTTCAACGTCGCCATTGCCGATGCCGCGGGCCGTTTCTTCGGCACCTGAATAATCTCCCGAATCCGCTTGCGCGGAGACGATTTCATCCAAAAGCCGTAACCTTTCCGGGTCCGATTTGACCGACGGAGCCAAAGCCAATGCCACATCGACATGCCCCAATGCGGCGTTGGCAAGTGCGAATGACTCTACTCCCGCGGGAGGCAGTCCATACTGCTTTGCTCGGGAACTCACGATCGCCAAATTCCGAGCCGCCGATTCGCGATCTCCGCATCTGGCTTGCTCCAATGCAAACAGAGCATACATATCTGTTTGTCTATCGTCGTCCGCCAATTTGTCCACATCAGGTTCGATCAAAGAAAGTGTTTCCAGGCATCCCATGGGGTCGCCCGACAATTGGAAACATTGGGCGATCAGGGAAAGGCACGTGATCCGAGCGTTTACGTTGGGAATGCTGGCCGCCGCCTGCCGGGCGGCCTCCAGATCTGCGTGGTAATGATTGTCTTGAACATGAAGCAACTCTCTGGTCACATCGTCCAAGAATCTGACGAGATCATCCACATCACGCATCCTGGCTGCCGTTCGGAAACCGTCGGCTGCTTTGCCATCGCGAACCTGTTCGAACGCAATCTCGTCGAGGGCTTTATCAGGATCCGCACCATCGGTAGCAACCAAACGGCCGACTGTGGCAAGCGCGGCGTCGTA
>JBEKYH010000014.1:0-23065 GCA_049511115.1 Tepidisphaeraceae bacterium
ATGGTGATTTTATCGACGATGCTGGTGCCTGCGGCGGTATCCTCGGACCAGAAACCGCCGCCGTGACCAGTCTGGCTGGTGAGGGTTTCGATGTCCTTGTAGACCATCGAGAATATATCGCCGGTCTTCTTATTTACTTTCGCCGTGACAATGCCGTTGGAGAGGGTGAAGCTGGTCTGGTCCTCGCTCACGGTGACCGCCGCGGCGGGCGAGTTTTGCACGCCAGGGTTGGCTGGGACCGCCTGGCCGCGGGTAATTTCGCAGCAGGTAAAGAAGAATATGCCGAGGAACGCCGCCGTTGCGCGTTGAGCCGAGCCAGCAGACATGAAATCCTCCGTCGTTTCCGTTGCGGCCAATGTCAGTCAGACGTTGGAGATATGTTGCGCCGACTGCCGTGCGGCGTAATGTCGCCAAGCCTCCTTCCGCGGGAAGCTGGGGCGCCACTCTCATTACTTGCGGTGGATCGGTTTGTTTAGGAGGCTCGATTACCAACGGAGGCGCTATCCCCGATCGTCGTGGGGATTTGATGAAAATCGGAATGACAAGACGCCAATTGAACTTTTCGCGTCAAAAAGCGCAGAGATCTGGCGAACTGAACCACCACGCAGGATCTTTTTGAGTCGCGCCAGTGCCAAAGTGGCCGAGAGCGGATCATGGAAATCCAGACTTGCGATCTCTGCCAGCGTCCCGCAACCTTCTTTTATAGCTATTTCACTTGCAACGCCAGCGGCGGCCAGGCGGAAGCACCGCGGAAAAGTGTACGCTTATGCGCCGAACATGCGGCTCTCCACGCTCGGGCAGAAAGTCAACGCTCACTGGCCCAGATGCTTAAAGCCATGAAGAAACTTGCCCAACAAGCCAAGCCGGTCCAGAGCATTGGGCTGACCATAGCAAGCCCGGATAAAGAGTCGGCCCAGAACTTCCAATGGGGGATCCAACAGCTTTGTGGCGGCAAATCGTTTGTATCTTCTCCTGAGACCATAGCCGAAAACTTGCGTCGGGCTGCCGTCAAGGTCCATCTTGACCTGGCCCATATTTCTGCGGCTCAGATGAGGTGGGAGGTCCAATGGAACTCGGACACAACGATCTCAGTTTTGGACCAGTGGCAAACCGAAGGCTGGTCACAGCGGCTGCACCGTCTGATCGTAGCCCATAGTTGCGAAGTAAAGGGCTGGTCCGTCGGTCACACCGAGATTAGGCCATAGTTCTAGATGGATGTCACGTTTTAAACTTCCTCCGCGTCGATGGTGTCGCCGGCATCATTGCCGCTGGTCGACCAGTACACTTCGATTGCCTGCAGGGCTACCGCGTTGTTGTCGTCGCTCGGGCTGCCGGCGATGACGGTGTCCTGGCCGGAGCCGCTGTCGAGTATGGCGCCCCCGTCAGCGCCGCCGAAGAACAAATTCTTGCCCGCAGTTTCCTCCAGCGGGGATCCCGAATCATTGCCGAGGAGCACGTCGCCTAGGTCGCCGCCATCCACTTGCTGGATATTGCTGATTCCACCCGTGCCGGTTGCCGTACCCGTCGGCAGCTTGACGTTGGCCGGCGTGATCTCGCCGTAGAGCGAGACGTTCCCAATATGGTTACCGACGTGGGGGATGGCGAACTCAAAGTTCCTATTATGGTTCCAGATGTGGGGGATATTGATCTCCGCGGTGAAGAGCAGGCCGACGTGCGTACTCCCGGAATCCCCCAGGCCGGGGCCGAAATGGATAGACCGGAGCCCGGGGATTGTGAGCGGCGTACCGTTCTGGTTGAGAAGCTGCCCCAGGAACTGTCCACTGGCCTCGCTCGGGCTCAGCGTGACATCGTAGGCGTCGATTTGCCCGCTGCTGAAATTGCCGACCAAGAGGTCGCCGCCGACGTCGCCGAACAAACCTGGACCTATATAGGCCAATCCCCAGGGTGATTGGAGGTTCCCCTTGCAAGTGTCAGACGCGATCAGTCCTAGAAACGTGCCGGCGTTGGTGAACACCGCAACGGCCCCACCCTGGAAGTTGGGCCCTCGATAGGTTACGAACAAATCTGCATCCAGTTTAGAGCCCGCGCCCAGCGAGAGATCCCGGACGCCATAGGGCACAAACCCCGCGGGAAGAGACCCAGCGGGAAGAGTAAAGTTGCCCGTGAAGTTGGGGTTGCCTTTGACTTTGCCGTCGGGGAGCTGCACCAGGCCAAAGGAACTATCGAAGACCTGGATTCCCGGACTCGTCCCCTCGTTGGCGGCGTAGATGTAATCATCACCGTTGCCGGCGGAGTCAACGACGGTGCCGACGGCCAGGCCAGTGTACTCCGCATGGCTGTAATGCGACGTCGGGCTGTCCGAGCCATTGTACATAATCTCGGCCGGGTTTGTGATGAGGTTCCCATTGGCGTCAAGGGCATAGCCTCCGATGGTGCCTTGGAGCGTGTCAAAGATGTAGCTGACGGCAATTGGGCTGCCATCAGGCCCTGGGATCAAGAATTCCCCAGGGCGCGTATTTTGGACCAGGCCAGTAGGGCCGCTCGGTTCGCCGAAGCCGACCGCGGGCACCGTCACCGCCAAGCTCGACTCGTCGATAACCGTGCTGCCGTCGGAGCTGATCTGGTACGCCGTCGCCCCGCCGGCACCTTGGTCGGCGACGTAGATGGGAGGATTTATTCCAGGGAGCTGTGGGAAGTTTACGTCCCAGGGGTTGACCAGGCTCGGGTCTGTAATCAGTGCCATCCCCTGCACATTCGACACCAGGTTGGTTTGCACGTAGCTCAGGGCGCCGGGACTGGGCAAGTCCTGTTGGACCGCGACATCGGGCGCGGCCGACAACATGACACGCTCCTCAAGCGTCTCAAAAGCCGGTCGGGCATTTCGAGTGGAATGACGCATCGGCCACCTCCCCAGAAGATGTAGGCTATAGAACACCCGCTTCGCAAAGACGCCCGACCCGAACCACGATCTGAAACCCCGTCGGTTTTCAGGCGAGTTTGCCAGACGTTTCGGTCATCCGAGGCGCGGCATTCGCCTTGATTGACGTACTTGAGTCACAATCCCATTCTAAAACTAAGTACAGTGCAGAGCAAATAGGGACTGGAATTCCTTGAATTTCGACTTTAAATCGGGGCGAAAGGATTTGAACCTTCGACCTCCTGGTCCCAAACCAGGCGCTCTGCCAAGCTGAGCTACGCCCCGGGATTAGCTGGTATGTTCATACCATCGAAGCGAGATAAAGCCAAACGGCTGGGGCGATCCAACGATGTTAATGCGTCCCGCCAACCGCCAGCAGCACCTTCCCCATCGGCCCCGCGGCAAGCCGCGCAAAGGCAGTTTTGACTTCGCCGAACGGGAAAACCGAGTCGATCAGGGGTTTGGCTTTGTGGGCGGTCAGCAATTCCACCACTTTCGCCCACGCGGACTGAGCCTCCTGGGCGGTATATGTGCCAACTGCAACCCCGCCCATTTTCAGGCGGCGGAAGAAGAGGGAGGCGGTGTTGAATTGAGGAACCGGGCCGGCGAGGCGGCCGACGCAACTGACGCGACCGTGTTCGGCGAGGGCGTCGATCACCACGGACAAATTGGAGCCGCCGATGTTGTCGATGGCCAGATCGACGCGGCGGCCGGCGTTTTGTTCGATTGCCGCCTTCCGCCAGCGCGGGTCGGCGGGGTCGAGGGTGATGTCGGCGCCGATTTCGCGCAGGCGCGTTTGCTTGGCGGGGTCGCGCGAGAGGGCGATGACCTTATGTCCCATGGCCTTGGCGAGATGAACGGCGGCGACGCCGACGCCGCCGCTGGCGCCGGTGACCAGGACCGTGCCGGAGGAGGGGAGATCAGGCCACATGGTGAGAGCCTGGTAGGCGGTCAGGTAAACCAGCGCTGCGCCGGCGGATTCCTGGTCGGACCAGCCGGAGGGAGGAGCGGCGAGGGAGTCGATGGGGACGGCGGTTTTTTCGGCGAAGGTACCGGGGGCGCTGACGCCGACGGGGCCGCGCAAAACAAGGCATTTTTGGCCGGGAGAAAAGCCGGTGACGCCGGGGCCGATGGAAGAGATAACGCCGATGCCGTCGCGGCCGAGAATGTGCGGGAAGGCCGGCTTGGCCGGGTATTGGCCGATGGAAAGATATTTGTCGGCGGGGTTGAGGCCGGCGTAGAGAATATCCAGGACGACCTGGCCCGCTCCGGCGACTGGATCGGGAATGTCGGCGAGCCGCAGGCTGTCAATTCCGCTCAGCGAATCCAGCAGCCAGGCCTTCATGTCGGGCCTCTATTGCTGGAATGCCATCGTCGCGGCTTCGGTGGACAATTGCGTGTGCGAATTGGCCGCATCGAGGGGGCGGCTCATGTAGTCGTTTTCAAAACCGCAGATCATGATGATAAGCCAGAAGAAGGCGGAGAGGGAGAAGACCCAGACCATTTTGTCGCTGAGGCGGACGTGCATGAAAACCATGAGGACCATCAGGCCCTTGATGCAGGCGATGAGAAGGGCGAGGGGGAGGTTGAGGGAGCCGAGATCAAGCTTGTAAGCCCCGAAAGTCAGCGCGAGCAAAACCAGTAGAAGAATGAAGACGATGGTGTTGGTCGCCATCGACTCTTCGCGGTGCTCTCCAGCGCCATGTGCGTGTTCAGCCATAGTTTCACCTGCAACAACCCAAAGACCATTTAATCCACAGCCAGGTCCCGTTGCATCGGCCTCTTAACGAATGAGATATAACAACGGGAACAGGAAAATCCAGACAATATCGACAAAGTGCCAGTACAGGCCGGTTATTTCGATCTGAGCGTGCTTTCGGGCGGTGTAATAGCCCTTATGGGCGCGCCAGGCCAGCAAAGCGAAAATGCCCAAGCCAATGATCATGTGAATCGCATGGATCATCGTCATGGTGTAGTAAAACACATAGAACATTTGCGCGTGCTGCATAAAGGCTTTGGCATTATTAATGTCGCGGCGATCAGTTGGAACATCCCAATCGGAAGCTTTGAGCGCCTGCTGCCATAATTCGGGGTGGGCAGGCAGCAAATCCGCTTCGCTGTGAAACTTATCGGCCTCTTCGGCGCTGAGGCCAAAGTCGGGGGTATTGGGAACGAGGTGCTCCTTGAAATCGGTGCTGTACTCGTAGACCTTCACACCCAGAAACGTGGTGCCGAGGGCCATCGTGGCCAGGAGCCAGACCAGGAGAGTTTTGTTGTCGCCCTTTTTGGCGGCGTGCACGCTTAAGACGACGGTGTAACTGCTGAAGAGCAGCACGAAGGTGTTGAACAGGCCGATGTATTGCAGAAGGTGATGGCTGGCTTCGGAGAATTCCTTCGTATAGAGCGTGCGATAAAGCATCAGGGCGGCGAACAGGCCGCCGAAGAAGAGGACTTCGGTTGCCAGGAAGGCCCACATCCCCAACTGGTCAGAAATATTCTTCTGCTCCATGTCGTCGAACTGATGCGGCACGTCGGGGTCATGGTGGCCATGGCCGGCGGTGTCGAGAATGGCATGGGAATCGCTCAAAGTCACTTCTCCGTTTTCTTAGCCCTCTTAAGCCGTCGGGGGAACGCCGGGCACTTCCGCCTCGTTATCGAGCCGCTGATAGTAATAAGGCTCTTCCGTCACAACCGGCGGTTTTTCAAAATTGTCGGTGCGCGGGGGCGAGGCGGTGGTCCACTCCAGCCCAGCGGCGTTCCAGGGGTTATCCCCGGCGATTGCGCCCCACTTCAAAGACCAGATCAGATAAAACAACGGCAGAATGTAGCCGACGCCCATGATGCTCGCGCCGGCGGTGCTCATGACATTCAGCACCTGGAATTCAGGCGGATAAGCATGATAGCGTCGCGGCAGGCCCAAATACCCCAGGAAAAACTGGGGGAAGAACGTCAGGTTGAAGCCGACGAAAATGACCAGGGCGCTAAAGCGGCCCCACCACTCGGGATACATGCGGCCGGTCATCTTGGGCCACCAGAAATGGATGCCGCCCATATATCCCATGACAGCGCCGCCGACCATGACGTAATGGAAGTGGGCGATGACGAAGTAGGTGTCATGCAGGTGCATGTCGGTGCCGAGGGTGGCAAGGAACAATCCGGTCAGGCCGCCGAGGGTGAAGAGGCCGATGAAGCCCAGGGCGTAGAGCATCGGGGTGCGGAGATCGACCGAACCCTTGTAGATGGTGGCGGTCCAGTTGAAGACCTTGATGGCCGAGGGGATAGCGACCAGGAAGCTGATGAAGGAGAAGACCATGCCTTCATAGACGCTCTGGCCGGAGACGAACATGTGATGTCCCCAGACCAGGAACCCGATCACCGCGATAGCCACCGAGGAAAAGGCGACAAAGTGATAGCCGAAGACCTGCTTACGCGTGAAGCAGGCGATGATTTCACTGACCACGCCCATGGAGGGCAGGATCATGATGTACACAGCCGGGTGACTGTAGAACCAGAACATGTGCTGGAACAGGACGGGATCGCCGCCGATGGAGGGGTCGAACACGCCGATGTGGAAGAGATGCTCAAGCATCACCAAGACCAGGGTGATGGCGACGACGGGGGTGCCAAGCAACTGGATGACGCTGGTGGCGTAATGTGCCCAGACAAACAAGGGCAGGCGGAACCAGGTCATGCCGGGGGCGCGCATCTTGTGGACGGTGACCAGGAAATTAAGGCCCGTGAGGATGGAGCTGAAACCGGCCAGGAAGATGCCGACGATGGTGGTCGCGACATATCCGTTGGCGTAGGTGCTGCTGTAGGGTTCGTAAAAGGTCCAGCCCGTGTCCACGCCGCCGGCGAGGAGAGCGGTGCCAGCGATGGCTCCGCCGATGATGTAGAGGTACCAGCTCAGCAGATTGATGCGGGGGAAGGCAAGGTCGCGCGCCCCGACCATCAGGGGGATCAGGAAGTTACCGAGCGTGGCGGGGATGGAGGGGATCAGGAAGAAGAAGACCATCATCACGCCGTGCGTGGTGAAGAGCTTGTTGTAGGTTTCCTCAAGGACCAGATTGCCCTTGGGAGTCATCAAATTCAGGCGCATCATGGTGGCGGCAGCGCCGCCGATGAAGAAGAAGAAGGTGATCGACAGAATATAGAGGATGGCGATCCGCTTGTGGTCCTTGGTGAGCAGCCAACTCTTGATGGAGTAGGCGGCGTTGAGATACGTCTCGCGCCGCGAGTAAGCCGGAATGTAGGGGATAGAGGTCATGTGACGCTGTTACCTTGTTTACTCTACTGAATTAGTCGGATCGCGCGTTTCAGGGACAGGGCCGCCCATACCAGGCTTGCCAAACTCCGTATTCGACCCCCCGTTGGGTGTCGGCTGTGTCGTCGGCTGGCCCAGGTAGGCGGCTGAGCCGAGCGACTTGATATATTCCACGAGTTGATCGATTTGCTCCTCCGTGAGCGTGCCGCGGAAGCTGGGCATCAGCACCGAGGCATTGGCCTGGAAGCCCTCCACGATGCTCGCCCCGGGATCAACAATGACGCGGCGGATGTATGCCTCATCGGCCACGACGGTGCGGCCGTCGGCGAGCTTCACGTTGCTCATATACAAGCCGGCCATGGTCGGCGCCCAGGAGCCGTGGCAGGACATGCAGTTCATCTGCGTGAACAGGCGCTCGCCGCTGGTGCGCATCGGCTCGTCGCCGGTCGCGCCGGCGAGCCAGCGCTGATAATCCTTTTCTTCCATAACGACGACAGTGCCGATCATTTCGGCGTGTTGCGCACCGCAGTATTGATCGCAGAAGAGGTGATATTCGCCGACGGTATCGGCGGTGAACCATTCTTCGGAATATTGGCCGGGCACCACGTCGCGCTTGATGCGGAAGGCGGGCAGGCCGAAGTCGTGGATGACATCCTGCGAAGTCATCACCAGTTTAACGGGGCGGCCGACCGGGACATGCAGCGTGTTGATCTCGCGCTTGCCCTCGGGATGCTGAATCTTCCACATCCATTGCTTGCCGATGACGTAGATTTCCATCGCGCCGGCGGGCGGGCGGCTGGCGGAGACGAACAATTCCGTGCCCCACCAGAACATCACCAGGCACATGCCCAGCGGAATAACCGACCAGGCGATTTCCAGGGACATAGGAGCGTGGACTTCGACGGCCCGGTGGCCGGGGCGAGCGCGATATTTCAGGCCGAAGTAAACGATGAGCACGAAGATCAAGACGGAGAAGAAGATCGTGATCAGCGTCATGTACGCCAACAGGTAATCGACGTTCCACGACATGGCGGAGGCGTGCGGCGGAAATAGTTCGAAATTCGTGTTCATACCGTCTTTAAACCTGCGACTGCGGGTGTTGCCGCTCGCGACGAAGCTGTAACCCGATAAACAAACCCAATGCGCCCAGAGTCAACGCCCCGCCGGCTCGGAGGAGATTGCGGACGGCCAGCGTCCATTTGCCGGTAACCGGGTCGTAATGCCAGCAGTACAGCAAAAACGAATCGCTGAGACTGCCGATTTTGTTGTAACCGGCATCCGCCACGGATAGGCGCACATCATTTGGCTGATATTCAGCGCCATAGAGGTATTTGCTGAGGTGGCCGTCGGGGGTAACGATCATCAGCGCGCCGGAGTGAATGTACTGGTCATGGTCGGCGTCGTAGACATAGCGGAAACCGACGGCCTGCGTGACGGCTTTGATGGAATCGGGCGAGCCGGTCAGGAAATGCCAGGACGCGGCGACGTTGTCCGTATTGATCTGATATTCGTAAGTGTGCTTCTTGGAGGCCGCGTCGTTGGCGGTCTCGCGCGGATCAAAGCTTATGGTCAGGAGGTCGTAATCCCTACCGGGAAGAAGGCCGGCCTTTGCACATGCGTTGCAGGCGCGGCACATCCCGTTCAGTTCGGCGGTGCAAAGATACTGGCAACTGTACTGAACGATGGTTAGCAAAACGGGGCGCTTGCCGAAGTAATCGCCGAGCTTGACGGCCTTTCCGTCCTCGTTAGTAAACGGGGTATCGAGGGGAAGAAGGGCGTCGAGCTTCTGGTCAATGCCGACGTCGTTGAGAATCTTGGGCTTGACGTTGCTGGAGGTAGAGCTGTTATCGAGCGTGCCGGTGTCAAATCGCGGCGCGCTGTCGGCGCGGACCACCTGTGCGGCGGCGAGGCCGATCAGTGCGGTGAAAATAGCGATTTTTCCAAGCATCTTCTTAATCCACCTCTTTGCACCAAGAGGCAAAGTTCACTGCTGCGGAATACCCGGGGCCGCGGCGGTCCCCGTCGGCGATCCTCTGCCGCCGTCACTGTAAGGAGTCGGGACGCTTTGAGCCGGGCCGGTCGGCGCTGGAATATCGGTTGCAGTATTGGCCGGGATTCCCTGGCTGGCGAGCAGCTTGATCGCGGCATCTACAGGCATGCGATCATGGGTTTTATGGTCGGCCATTTCATCAGAGCCATAGCTGCTGGCGAGGCGATCGTATTCCAATTTCAGGCGGGCCGTGTCCTCATAGGGCAAAGTCTCGTGAGCCGGTGAGGGCTGTATGGGCGGGCCGGGCGAGGGCGCTCGCATATCGGCCAAGGGAGAACCCGCAGCCTCGGCGTTTGTCTTTTGGTCTTCCGTATCGGTGAAGAAATAGAACAACCCCAGGGTAATGGCCACAACCACAACCAGCGTGATCGTAAGGCTGATGGTGAAGACGAGGATGCTGCTGGGAGCGGCGTCCTTCAGCTCGTGCCCGTGCGCCAACGCTGCCGGGTCAGGCGGGGTGGAAGTAGTTGTATCGTGTCCGTGGCTCATGGCTCTGCTTCAATCCTCAGGGAACCGGTCCTTTGCGACCGGTAATGGCCGCGCCATATTCGGTAACGCCGAATTCGTGGGCGCCTACTTCGATGGCCGAATATTCATCCACCAGCGGCGGCGGATCGAGTTTGCCGGCCTTCAACCGACCGAAGAAACCCCACAAGAACAAGCCGCCAATTGCAAACGGAGTCAAGGCGTCCATGAATGTCAGTTGCGGCGCGGCAAACGCGGGCTTGGTCAAGTACAGCAAATCGACAAACCGCATCAGCAGAATCCAAAACGCCACCCACACCAATAGCCGCGGATTGCGCTTGAGCGGCTTATTCATCAACAACAGGAACGGCCCAAGGAATTGCAGCAGCATAAGGCCCAATCCCACCGGCAGCCATCCCGTATTATTGCGATGCACGTACCAGGCCATCTCACTTCTCAGGTTACCCATGTAGGTGATGATGAGCTGCGAGAAGGACATGTACGCCCAAAGCACGGTAAAGGCAAACATGAAACTGGCGAGGTCGTTGAACTGATCCTTGGAGACTTTGCCCGCCGCCGGCTTAAAGCGGATCAGCAACGCCGTCACAAGCGTGGCAAAGCAGAACGCCGAAAGCACCTGACCGATCAGGAAAATCAGCGTGAACATCGTCGAGTACCACTCGGGCGTGATGCTCATCACCCAGTCGACGATGGCTCCGGTGAGGGTCAGGACGTAGAAAATCAGGCCGAAGGCGCTCAATCCGGCGAATGTGCTGGCAACCGCGAAGCTGCGAGTGGCTTCGACTCTGGCCGCGCCGATGCGAATCATAATGCACGTGGCTATCCAGACAACAAGGTAAACGACGCCGCGGATAGTGACCGCGCTGGGCGTCAGCCACACCGCCTTATGGGCGCCTAGATGCGGATCAGGTCCGAATCCCGCCCAGCCGTACATGTGTTGCGTGTGAATGGCAATGACCAGCGGGATGGACAAAACGGCCATCAGCGGAACATTCCCGTTGGCCGCCTGCAGGACGCGCCGAGCGGCCTGGCCCCACCGTCCGCCGGTGAGGTTGTGGATCATGGCGATCCCGCCGCTGCCCAGGGCCAATCCCATCCAGAATAAAAAGGCAAACAGCCAGGCCCGGTAAAACGGCTCGCGTAAATCGGCGTTGGCCGCCGCGGCGACGATGGCGATGCCCAGCGCAATCAGGCCGATCACCAGGGAAAGTTTCTGGTATTTGGCCAGGCGTGCGCGAAGGTCCTCTTCGGTTCCGGGCTGCGCGACTTGGGCATTTGGATCACCCCAGGTCATTTGCCACCTCCAGTCGCCGGAGCGCCCTCAACAGATGTCGACGAATTAAGCGGAACCAAAGCCTGGGCCTTGGAAAGGTCATCAGGCGACGGATTCTGGCTCAACTGCAGGGCCTTGATGTAAGCGGCGATGGCCCAGCGATCAGAGGGGTTTATTCGCTCGGAATAGCTGTACATGGCTCCGTAACCGTTGCTCATCACGTAGAAAAAGTGGCCAATTGGCTCGTGGTGCAGCAGCTTGTCGGCGTGGAATGAGGGCGGCGTGGTGAAGCCGCGCTGAACGACCATTCCGTCGCCGTAGCCAAGCTGGCCGTGGCAGACGATGCAATAGATGTTGTATCGCTGCTGGCCGCGCTCAAGGAGAGCCTGCATGGCCGGGCCGGTCGTCGGGAAGGGCGTGCCGTCGGGATACGTCGCTGGCAGGTGGTCAATGGTCTTACCTTGAAGGTCCAGGCCGAAATAGAACTCGCGGTCGGTGCGAAGTTCTTCCTGCGGGACGACGTTTTCGGGAAGCGGGCGGGCGGATTGGCCGTCGGCGAAGAATTCACTTGGGCGATAGACTTTCCAATACTTGGGCTGCAGGGACATGTCGGAATGGCGATAGCATCCACCCAGGAGGGCCACCAGCGCAGTCGCAACCAGGGCGGCAATCCGCGGGCGCACGCGCCGGGTACGATCGGGGCGGGCCAGCGACGGCTTAGCCGCGGCGGCGGGGGACTGAAGTTGCTCTGTTTCCTTGCGCATTCTCAAAACCGCCTTACGGCGCCACCTCGTCGATTTCTTCGGGACTCAGGCTTTCGAGAAACGCCCGGGTCGTTTCCACATTGAACTGCGGATCGTGGCTTTCCACGCAGAGGAAGAACTTGTCGCGGCTGGCGTGGGCAAAGGCCTCGGAATTAAACAGCGGGTGATACGGCTGAGGAAGACCATTCAAACCCAACATACCCAGCACCGCGCTGAAAGCCGCGAGCAGAATCATGCACTCAAACGTAATGGGCACAAACGCCGGCCAACTGAAATAGGCCTTGCCGCCGACATTGATCGGATAGAAGTAGGCGGCCGACGACCATTGCATCACCAGACCCACAACGGCACCGGTCGCGCCGCCGCCGAAGATGATCCAGGGAAGCTTGGTCTTGTGGAAGCCCAGGGCCTCGGAAAGGCCGTGAATGGGATACGGAGAATAGGCTTCCATTTTGTTGTACCCGGCGGCGCGCGCTTTCTCGACTGCGTGCAGCAGGGCCTGAGCCGTGCCGAACTGGGCGAGCAATCCGTAAAGTTTGACGTCCGCGCTCATGGGTTATCCCAATGCCTCAAACCAATTTCTTTAATGATGCTCCGCTTCCTTGCCGTGTGCGTGGGCATGCCCACCGGCAGGCTCGGCCACCAACTGCCGCATCTCCGCCACCGCGATCATGGGCAGGGAGCGGATGAACAGGAACATCAGCGTCATGAAGAATCCCAGCGTTCCGATGTAGGTGCACCAGTCCCAGATGGTCGGATAGTACATGCCCCACATGGAGGGCATGAATTCACGGTTCAAGCTGGTCACGATGATGACGAAGCGCTCGGCCCACATGCCGACGTTCACAATAATACTGGCGATAAAGAGCCAGAGGATATTGCGCCGAAACGCCTTGAACCAGAAGAATTGCGGCGTGAGGAAATTGCAGAAGATCAATAGCCAGTAGATCGGTTTGTAGGGACCGGTCATGCGGCTCAGGGACACGAACCACTCGGCCTTGTCGTCGCTGTACCAGCCGAAGAAGACTTCGCAGCCATACCCGTAGGAGACCATCAAGCCGGTGACCAGCATGACCTTGGCCATGTTCTCCAGGTGACGCATGGTGATGAGGCCTTCGAGCCCGTACGCGTAGCGCAGCGGAATGGCCAGGGTCATCACCATCGCAAAGCCGCTGAAGATGGCGCCGGCGACGAAATAGGGCGGGAAAAATGTTGTATGCCAGCCGGGGACGATGCCGCCGGTGAAGTCCATGGACACCACGCTATGCACCGAGACGACCAGTGGAGTCGCGATGCCAGCGAGAAGAAGATAAGCGACTTCATAACGGTGCCAGTGCATCGCGCCGCCGCGCCAGCCCATCGACATTGCCCCGTAAATCACGCGCCCCACGGGATGTTTGCTGCGGTCGCGAAGGGTGGCAAGGTCAGGAATTAGGCCGACATACCAGAACAGCAGCGAGACCGTCGCGTAAGTGCTGACCGCAAAGCAGTCCCACACCAGCGGACTGCGCCACTGCGGCCACAGGAGCATGGTGTTGGGATAGGGCAGCAGCCAATAGAAATACCACGGGCGGCCCATGTGCAGCAGCGGAAAGAGTCCGGCGCACGCGACGGCAAAGAGGGTCATCGCTTCGGCCGACCGGTTGATGCTGGTTCGCCATTCCTGGCGGAAGAGCAGGAGCACTGCGGAAATCAGCGTGCCCGCGTGACCGATACCGATCCACCAGACGAAATTGACGATGGCAAAGCCCCAGGCCACGGGGACGTTGATGCCCCAAACGCCGACGCCCTTGGCGAAGATGACCGTGATGGCCAGGTTCAACAGCATCAAGCCGCTGAAGGCGATCAGGAAGCCGATGATCCAGCCGGTTGGCGTCTTCGTGGTGAGGACGATTTCGCTGATCTTGTCGGTGACGGTTGCGGGCGTGTAGCTGCGATCGACCACCGAGGCGGGCAGGACTGAGTCGGGCGAGCGTTTTAGGGTATTTTGCGCCATGACCTAGCTCTTGGCCAACTCCGGATTGGGATTCGTCAAACGCCACAAGTAACTGGTGCGCGGACGCGTCTGTAATTCTTCAAGAAGCACGTAATTGAGCGGTTCTTCCTTCAGCTTGCGCACCTTGCTGGTCGCGTCGCCGATATCGCCGAAGGTGATGGCCTGCGTCGGGCAGACCTGCTGGCAGGCGGTCTGGATCGTGCCGTCCTCAATGATCGGCTTGCCGGCGTCGTCGTATTGATTGGCTTTCTTGGCCGTGATGCGCGCGGCGCTGATGCGCTGCACGCAGTAAGTGCATTTTTCCATCACCCCGCGCGTGCGGACGGTTACGTCGGGATTGCGACCCAGCGCCAGACTCTTCGTCGTCTGGTCCGAGTACAGGAAGAAATTAAACCGGCGAACTTTGTACGGGCAGTTATTAGAGCAGTAGCGGGTGCCCACGCACCGGTTGTAAACCATTTCATTGATGCCTTCGACATCGTGAAGGGTCGCGCCCACCGGGCACACGACTTCGCACGGCGCCTTTTCGCACTGCATGCACGGGACCGGCTCGAAATAAGCGTGCACGTCGCTGGCGTCGGCCCCGTTGCCGGCTTGTCCGGCGCCAAGACCTTGCGCGCCGGGCAGCGCGCCGCGGTTGGTGCTGGCGTGATAGGCGTCATCACCGGGCGCGTCATCGGGTTCGCCGGCGGCATTAAGCCCGCCGGTGAAGTAAGTATCAATGCGGAGCCAATGGAGTTCGCGGCCGCGGCTGACCTGGTCCTTGCCGACGACGGGGATGTTGTTCTCAGAAACGCAGGCGACGATGCAGGCGTTGCAGCCGATGCAGGCATTGTTGTCGATCACCATTCCCCATGCCTGCCACTGCGGCTCAACCGTGTTGCCGCTGGCGTGGTCGGGGGTATCGGAATACATGGAAATAATCGGCAGCGGGTGGCGGATATTGCCGACCTTCTGGTAATCCTGCGGCTGCTGGCCGGAAATGTCGGCCTCTTCCTTCAGTTTTTCAGCGTCCTCGGCGTCTTCCTTGGCGACCGTGGCATAAGCCGATTCGACGCCGGCAACACGAATCAGGTCGCGGCCTTCCATGGACTGGCTGCCCTGGGTGCAGGCGATCTGATAGGTCTGGTCCTGCTTAATAATCTGCAACCCGCCCGCGAAATTCGGCGCGGCGGCGGTGCGAAGCTGATAGGCATTGAATCCGCCGCTGCCGCGGGCGTCGTTCGTCCAATTGCCCACGCGTCCGGCGCGGGTGCGACCGTAGCCGAGGTAAATGGTGGCGCAGTCTTCAGCGTGGCCGGGAAGAATCCAAACCACGGCGTGGTCGTCGACAATCTTGTGGTCGCCTAGCGTGAGAGTCACGACATCGTCGTTGTTAACCCCCAGCTTTGCCGCCGTGGCGACACTGAGGAGGACGGCGTTATCCCAGGTGATCTTGGTCAATGCCTTGGGCAATTCCTGGAGCCAGCCATTATTGCTGAAGCGGCCGTCCCAGATGTTGGGATCGGGGCGGAAGATGATCTCCGTTGAATCACTCGAAACCGCGGCGGCGGGCGGAGTCAGTGCGCCTGGTGCGATGGCAAGCGGGCCAACCGTCGCCGCTGCGGTCTTGGGAACGACGCCATCGTGCAGGCACGTTTCCCAGAAGATTTCAAAATCGGTGTCGCTGGTCAGGTCCTGCCAACCCCCCTGCCGCCAGTGGGCGCGAACCAATTGTGCGTCGATTTCAAAGCCCGCTTCGAGATCTGTCGCCGGTGACACAATAGAGGACGGCACCAGCTTGGCCCGCAGGCGCTGAAGCACCTCGAGCGTCGACTTTCCTTCGTAAAGCGGCTCAATGAGCGGCTGGCAGAAGGTCACCGTTCCATCGTGAGCCCTCAGATCGCCCCATGCTTCCAATGGATGACGCGCCGGCAGATGCCACTGGCAGACAAAACTGGTTTCATCTTCGTACAACCCGTGGCGGACGCTGATATATCGCGGCCGGCCGTCGCTGCCGACAGCTTTGCTGAAATTCAGCAGGCTGGTGGCAAAGTCCACTTCCGCCGGTTTGGCATACACGGGATTGGCGTCGAAAATGACCAGCATCTCGACATCGCCGTGATTCAGCGCCGCGGCCAATTCTGACAGCGATTCCCACGGATCGGCCGGAAGCGCCTCGACGCTGTCGATATAGGAAACAGTCTTACCGACGTTGCCGAGGTGGTCATTGATTGCATGCGTCAGGGCGTGGACTTCGGCAGGCTGGCTATCGCCCGTGACGACGAGGCTGCTGCCATGGTGAGCACTGAGATCCGCGGCGACGGCCTTGACGTAAGCCGCTTCGGTGCTCGTTAGCGAGCCTGCTGATCCGGCCTCGGTTATGCCAACGGCAATGGCGATAGCCCGCGTAATGGCGGCGATGCGACTGGGCTTCACCGCCAGGCGATGGTCAGCCATCGCCCCGGAAATGCTGTACGTTCCCTCAACGGCGTAGAGGCGGTTCATGGAGCGACGGTCATCGCGCACACGGCGGCGGTCGATGAATTGCCGCGCGTAGGCGAGGCTTCCCGGCTCGTCGGCCAGGAAGTTTCCGTCGAGAGTCAGGACCACGTCCGCCTGATCCATTTTATAGACGGGACGAACGTTGCGGTGCTCCTTCCCGAACGCCGCTTCGGCTCCATCCCGTGCATTCGATCCCCCAACTGGGTCGTGGCGGAACCACCGAGCCTGGGGCAGATTCTTGAACAGATCGGCCAGCAGTGCCCCGGTCGACGGCGAGGTGGTGGTCTCGGTCATGATGACCAGCCCCTTCCCCTGGGCCGCGGCGATCTGCTCCAGCTTGTTGTTGATGCCGTTCTTCGGATCGGTGAAAAGATTATCCCAGGAACTGATCTGGCCGTCATTGACAACGGTTTGCGAGCGGTCGGGATCGTATAGGTCCAGCAGCATCCCCTGGGTCATCGCGTCGGTAGCGCCCAAGCTCGAGGGATGAAGTTTATTTCCCTCGATCTTTGTCGGCCGGCCCTCATCGCTGCGAACGACCACACCCCGGGCATAGCCGAACAGGGGGAGAGCCGTGGCAAAATGCAGCGATACGCCAGGTGTGATCATCTCCGGCTGTTTCACATACGGCACAATCTGCTGTTCAGGCCGCTTAAAGCAGCCTGCCGAACCGGCCAGTGCGATCGACGCTCCCATCACCTTGAGAAAGCTGCGGCGGCTCACATCGTCGGTAAACTCACTGGCGTAGCGCGGAAACTCCCGGTGCACCTTGTCCCAGAACTTGGGCGAGCCGTTGAGCTCTTCGAGGCTGCGCCAGTAGCGCTTGCCATCCGACCAGACCTCGGGCTTGTTGGCCTCGGCCGGATCGTTGCGATGAGAATGTGACGGGCACTTATCGGCCATAAATTCTTGCTTTGCTCTAACGGTGGCAGACGTAACAATTCGTCAACTGACCTACCTTTATGTGTTCTTGCTGAATTTGCTTAAGTCCTTGTTCTATCTGGTTCGGCGGAGGCGTATAGCTCATGTCAAAGACCTTGTCGGGGGGCCTGAGGTACTGCTCGGGATTGCGGTGGCAATCCAGGCACCAGCCCATCTGCAAGGTCGCGTATTGGTAGGTCAGGGGCATGTGATCCACCGGCCCGTGGCAGGTAGCGCAACCAACGCCCTTGTTAATGTGGATGCTGTGGTTGAAGTAGACGTAATCCGGCAAAATATTGACGCGCGTCCACGATAGCGGCCGGTTTTCACGCCAGCTTGCCCGGACGGGTTCGAGGATGGGGGCGTCGGTCCAGACTTTGGAGTGGCAGGTCATGCAAATCTTCGTGGGGGGGATGCCCGCAAAGTGGGAGTTCTCCACCGTCGTGTGGCAAAAACGGCAATCGATTCCCAATCCGCGAACGTGATGTTCGTGGCTGAAGGGGACGGGCTGATTGCGCACCGTGCCCGCCTCAGTCGAATAGGGTGACTGCTGCACGATGGCGAACATGTAACCAGCAAGTCCGGCAATGAACACGGCGCCAAAAATGGTGGCACGCGCCACCGTGTTCATGCTGGGATGAAAGACCTGCGCCATTCCCTGTACTCTTCCATAACACGCTGTCGCTGCGTTCCCTCCCCGGTGCGGCGACTGCGTCCCATTCTCACCCGGCCGAATGGAAAAGTACGGCTGAACTCAAAGCCCGTCCTTCCCGGTCGGCTTACGAGGCGCGGAATGTAACAATAAATCCCCGGCGGGCAAGGGGTGGGGAGAAGAAAAAAAGCTGCGCTGCCAAAAAACCGCGCGCTGTAGCGCGCGAACTTCACGCAATTGCTCGCCGCAGTGAAACTTAAAGAGGCAAAAACCCCTGAAATTTCCGGTGAATTTGCGAGTCGATCTCAACAACGACCAGCCGCGCGCCCGCGATCGAAATTGCTTAGCGTCCTAATTATTATCCGCCTAACGATGTTGCGCGGCTGCGTGATAAGCTTATCCTTGAAGCCGACAATGCCGAGCAATTGATGGGCACTTTGTTTTTTAGCGCAGCTCAGATCAGCATCGCCTTAAACCCCGCCTGCTGGAAATGATGATCCGCTGTAAGCGCGTCGGTTATGCCACGATCTCGCATGATTTCAAAGGAGATGCAATCGGTAAGCGACCAACTCTTGTCCGCGCGGGAGCGGTATAGTTGTTTTCCTCTATTCCAGAGTTCTCCGGTTGGGGCGACGATTTCTGTGTAGCTGTCTGCCTCAAGGGCCGACCATAGCCGAAGGAAACCAGCTCGCGACGGAGGCGAGGCGCACCCGTCGGCTAGTTCCTGAATGACCCACGCGCTTGTAACAAGACGAAACGGACCCTGCGCTCCGGCCGCGACCGCGCGTGCGTGGGCTGCGTCCCGCAGGTTAGCCAAGGCAAGGTAGTAGAACGTATCGGCGAAGACGGTGATCATCATGCCGGTCGCTTGGGCGCACCGTGTATATAGTGGTCATGGTTTTCCGCCATGTCCGGGGGCAAATCGTCGACGATTCCAATCACATCCTTAAACCGCTCATTTAGCGTGGGGATGGTTTCCGGGTCTGATTTCGGACTGACGTTGACCTCAGATCCCTCGGGCAGAGCGGCGGGAGGATCGAGAACGATCACACCATTTTTTACGCGGCCTCTATAGGTCATAGCGATCCATCCCTTGGTACATCATATCATAAGCATGGGTGCGGCGCACAAATTATGCAGTACCTCGGTGAAACTCCCACCTCGTGATTCTCGTAGCGTCAAAGTGGGAACTCGGATTCCGATCTGCAAAACATCGCCGACTGAACCCATCCAAGCCTCGGCAAACTCCGCAAGCCGTAGCCGGGTTTGCGCCGCTCCCTTATGATTCCCCCCGCCATGATTCCGATTCTTCATTTGAACGTTCCCGACCAGTCGCGCCGCGTCGAGCAGTATCTTGCCGAGCTGCGGCTCAATCCCATTGATGCGATCCTCAGCAGCGGCCCGCGCATCGAGCAGGCCAAAGCCGTCCAGGCAATTATGGCGGACGTGGCCAGGCGCGGCGACGCGGCGCTGGTGGATTCGTCGCGGAAATTCGATGACCCAGATTTCACGGCCGCCCAGTTACGCGTGACCTCCGATGAGATGTCGTCCGCCGCGGGGCGCCTGCCGGCCGATCAGCTTGCGGCGCTGCGGCGATCCATCGCGCAGGTGCGCGAATATCAGGCGCATTTCATGCCGGCCGATCCCGCTCCACTTAAGCGCGGCGGCATTTCGCTGGGCATGCGATTTACGCCGCTGGATAGCGTCGGGCTGCTCGTGCCGGGCGGGAAGGCAGCCTATCCGTCAAGCGTTATCATGCTGGCCGTGCCGGCGCAGGTCGCGGGCGTAGCGCGGATCGCCGTCTGCTCGCCGCCGAGTAAGTATGGCCAGAGCGACATTGTGCTGGCCGCGTATCACGAATTGGGACTCACCGAAGTATTTCGCGCCGGCGGCGCGGCGGCGGTGGCGGCGCTGGCCCTGGGGACTCAGACTATAAAGCCGGTCGATAAACTCGTCGGCCCGGGCAACGCCTACGTCCAACTGGCCAAGCAGGCGCTGGCGGGATGCGTGGGGATCGATGGGTTCCTGGGGCCAAGCGAGATTCTAACCATTGCCGACGATTCGGCTCGCGCCGATTGCGTCGCCGCCGATCTGCTGGCCCAGGCCGAACATGATCCCGGGAGTTGTTTCCTGCTGACGGATTCCGACGCCTTGGCCCAGGCGGTGATTGCTGAAATCCAGCGGCAAATGCCGTCCCTCTCGCGCGCGGCGGCGATTCAAAAGGCACTCGACCAGCACAGCGCCATCATTGTTGGCAAAAGCCTCGATGAACTGATCCCCCTCGCTGATCGCTTCGCCGCCGAACATGTCAGCCTCCAGACGCGCGACAACGCCGCCGTCCTGAAAAAGCTCAAGCACGCCGGCGCGGTGTTCATGGGTCCCTGGTCGCCGGTCGCGGCGGGCGATTACATCGCCGGGCCAAGCCACTGCCTGCCGACCAATACGACCGCGCGCTTCACCAGCGGCGTGAGCGTCTATGAATTCCTCAAGCGCTCCAGCGTCGTGCAATATGACTCAGGCGGTCTGCGTGCCGACGCGCCGCATATAGTGGCCATGGCGCAAGCCGAACATCTCGACGCGCATGCGGCGAGTGTGACCGTGCGGCAGGCGAAATAAGCCCCCCCCGGCCGGCGGATTTATTCAGGGGGCTTGAACGTCGGTTGAATCGCCGTTGTAAGACACCGTCAAATCCGGAGATTGCTCGTCGGACAGGCCCGCGCCTTTGGCGTCACGCACGAAGACGACGTGGAAAACATGCGCTTGGGGCATTCCCGGGTACTGACCCACGCGGCGGCCGAATGACAGCTTTCCGGTTGCTTCAGTCCAGGTGATGGGAATTTCGGCGTGTTCGCCGTTTTCGTAGTTGTATCCATCGCCGGCATCTTCGTAGAGAGTCATGGCGCCGTCGTTGCCGCGGTAGATGCGCAATTCGATGGGAGCCTCCACTTTCTCACGGGCGTAATTCACGATCGGGCCCATCGGGACGATTGAACCGGCTTTGACATATAAAGGCATCGAATCAATCGGAGCGGGGGCGTCGACCGTCTGGCCGCCGGAAAGTTTGCGGCCGGTCCAGAAATCGTACCAATCCTGGCCGGCGGGAAGGTAGACCGCGCGGGAGGTGGCCCCGGGACTGGTGACCGGATTGACAAGGATCGCTCTTCCCCACATGTATTGATCGCCGATTTTCACGGCCTGCGGATCAGAGCGGAAATCCATTACCAGCGGCCGCATCAACGTGTCGGCATGGCTGGTGATCTGCCAGGCCGTTGAATAAATGTAAGGCATGAGGCGATACCGCAACTGGTCGAATTTGACCAGGATGGCATCGGTCTTTGGGTCCCAGAGCCACATTTCCTTGTAGCGATCGGGCTGGCCGGTGATGGTTGAATTGGGGGAGGGGCGGATGTTGTCGGCGATGGCCTGTCCATGCACACGGAACATGGGACAAAACGAGCCAAACTGGAACCAGCGGGTGAATAGCTCGGTATAGCCGGGGCTCTGGTAACTATTGAAGCCGCCGATATCGGTATTCCAATACGGAATACCGCAGATGGAGAAATTCAACCCGGCGCGGATTTGTCGCGCGAAAGTGGCCCAGGTGCCCTGGATGTCTCCGGACCAGCTTACGGCGCCGTTGCGCTGCTGGCCGGCGTAGGCCGACCGCGTGAGGATGAAGACGCGCTTTTGCGATGTTTCGGCGCGCTGGCCCTGGTAGACATTGGTGGTGGTCTGCAGCGGATAGGCGTTGGCGACGTAGGCGCCGGGACCGGCCCCGGTCATGAGGCTGTTCATGGAATGGGCGTTGCGAATGCGAGGTTCGGCGGTGCTGCCCAATTCCGGTTCGGTCGCATCCAGCCACCAGCCATCGATGCCATATTTGAAGAGCGAATCGGACATCTGCTTCCAATAGAGCTTGGCGGCGTCTGGATTGAATGGATCATAATACCGGTAAGTTCGACCGGCATATTCAGGAATCGTGGTCGCGCCGCCCGGACCGGCAAAGCCGGTGAGGCCGCCGCGGCCGATCACCGACCGGGGGCTGAGCAAGCCGGGACTGGCCTCACGTTGTTTATAGTGGTCGGTATTGTCATCAAAGCGCCCCCTGACCGAGATGATGAGATGGATGTGCTGATCGTGAAGTTGTTTCATCATCCCGGCGGGATCGGGATACCGCGCGGGATCCAGGTAGTGGGAGCCCCAGCCCTGGGGGTCCCAATAGCGCCAGTCCTGAATGATGCCGTCGATGGGCGTTCCGCGCTGGCGGTACCTGGCAACGACATCAAGGATTTCCTGCTGGCTGGCGTAATGTTCGCGGCACTGCCAGAAACCGTAGGCCCATTCGCCAAAGAGCGGGGGCGCGCCGGTGAGCATGCGGTAGTCGCCAACAACATCATCGATCTCAGGTCCGGCCATGAAGTAATAGTCGATGTCATGAGCGGCCTGGGAATTCCATGACACGACGTTTTCATTGCCGGGAATCCCCACCGCCACGCTGGTAATGGCGGGATTATCCCAAAGGATGCCATACCCGCGGCTGGAAATCAGAATGGGCAGCCCGATCTCCATGTTGGCCTGCATCAATTGAACGGTCTGACCCCGGTAGTTCCAGGTGTTTTCGACCGGCTCCTGAAGCTCGCGGTGCTGGCCCAGGCCGAAGATCGCTTCCTCGGGGGCCAGGGTGAAATCCTGTCTGGAGGCCAGGCCCTGGAAGTCGGGGATGGTAGACGGGGAGAAGCTTTTCCCGCCGCCGCTTACTTCCGCGAGATACGGCTTGCCGGAAACATCGGCGAAGGAGACCGCGCCGGTTTTGGGATCGACGCGGGCCTGCAGGGCGGAAGTCTTCAGGATCAGAGCATCGGGAGATTCCTGGTAATCCCACGTGGCGGGCGCCGGCGCGGCGATAACGCTGAGGCTCTTCACATTGGGAAGTGAAGTTCCCGGGGCATAGACGACGCGAATAACCCGGTCCGAGAAAACCTGCAGCTTCATCACCGCCCCGTCCATTTTGAACGTGACGCCGTCAGCGTCTTTCTGCGTCGAAGTGATGGGCGCGGCCACCAGTGCGGAGGGCCCTAATCCCACAACCACGGCCAATGCAACGACAACCAATGAGGGCAACGATTTCGCTGACGACATGAGTCATCCTATCGTAAAGGACCTTTTGAGGGCGCGTTTTACTTGCTGGCGGCGGGATAATCCAGCCAGAGCCATTCCAGCGCCGTGGGATAAAGCTGTGAGATGGTGGGCCCGTCGGTATGCCCCGCGCCGCGGGCGAAGACGACCAAGAAAAGGGG
>JBEKYH010000015.1:0-22042 GCA_049511115.1 Tepidisphaeraceae bacterium
CGATTCTCCTTTATGTCGGATATCGGCAGCACGTCCTGGACAAACTGCGACAGGTGGCGCCCAGCGCCATTGCCGGCGCGGCGGGATTGCTCGCCATCGCGTGGCTGATTAATTCCGTGCGCTGGGCGATGTTGCTGCGTGTGGCCGGCATCAAGGAAAACGCCGCGTATCTGGCGTCGCTCTATTACATCGGAATGTTCTTCTCGCAGATTCTCCCGACCGGCGCCGGGGGTGACGCCGTGCGAATGCTCGAGCTTTATCGCCGCGGCCACCGCCCCGCGCCAGTGGTTGTCGCGACGCTGCAAGAGCGCTTGCTCGGCATGGGAGTTTCCATGCTGGTCGGATTGATGGCCGCCGCCGCGCATCTGACGCATTTTCCTGCGGCCGTGCGGCCGATTCTGATCGGCCTGCCGCTGGCGGCGATTGCCGCCGTGGCGATTTTCCTCTATCCGCGCCTGCCGCTGGGAGTCGCGGCGAAAATGGGAACTTGGCCGGTATTTCGCGGCCTCAAAAAACACCCGATCCTGCACCGCCTCACCGCCGCGATTGAGCCGGCAGCGCAGCTTCCTCCGCTTACCCCCGCGCGATTGGTTCCCATCCTGCTTGTGACACTGGCCGGCGTGCTATTTTCAATCAGTGTCTGGTGGGCTTTAGGATTGGCCGTGGGCACGGGCGTTGGGTTCGGCGGTTTTTGCCTGGTCATTCCGCTGGTCTGGGTGATTGCCATGACGCCATCCCTCGGCGGGGCGGGCGTGCGCGAAGGCGGGTTTGTCTGGCTGATGGGAATGTTCGCCGTCCCCACCGACCGCTCGCTGGCCGTCGCGGCGCTTTACCTGATCGTGCAGTTGCTCCTGGCCGCCGTGGGCGGAGTGTTTTTGCTGCTGAGAATCTGGCAGGGGGGCTGGAAACGAAATCCCGAGCAATCAGCTTAATTCGCAGTCGCCGTCGCGGGCGAAGCCGCATAGCTGATTTCCGGCGCGGCCGGGATTTCCTTGACCTGATCCACGTAATACGCCGCCACCGGATCGTTCTTGAGCGCCTTGAGGCCGGAGATGACGGTCTCGGCGTTGAGGACCGCGCCGGTCCAACTGGTGTGCGGCGACCCCGCAAAGAGCGAGTCCACGGTGGCCTTGTCCATCGCGTCATACTTGCGGGCGACGAGCTCGTTCAGGTCGATGAACCCCACATTTTCAGCCGCCGCGACCTCGCGGGCCCAGCCGGCCTGGGTGGTGGCGCTGCGGTTGATTTTGCCATCCTTGCCGCGGGCATTGCGCGGGATCAGCGAGCAGACGACCGGCGTGGCGCCCTTGGCGCGCGTCTCGGCGATGATCTGCCGGATATACCAGCCGTAACTGTGCTGCGTGATGGGCTGGCCGTTGCGGCCGGTGCTCTGGTGGGTTTCATCGTCGATGCCGCGGGACTCGACGCCGCCGCTGTTGGTGCCGAATTGCATGATGACCACGTCGCCCGTTTTGATTAAACCCACCATCGCCTTCCACTGAGCCAGATAAAAGCTGCCGCTGGTGGTGCCCCCGACGGCGCGGTTCACGACGTTGACCTTTTTGGGATCAAAATATCCGACGAACGGCGCGCCCCAGCCCCATTGGCCGACTTGATCCTCGCCGGTTCCGTTAACGCCGGTGCGCACGGTCGAGTCGCCGATGGTCCAGATGGTGGGAAGATTTGGATCATGCGGAAACGGGGCGATGACACCGTGCCTCGCGGGAGCGGGATTCGGGAGCGGGCCGGTCTGCGTGTAACGCGGGATGTCGGCGGCGCACAGATTAAGGATGCCTGCCTTGGCGGTGACAATGGTCTTCGGATTGGTCGGGTAGACGAGCGGGGCGTCAGTGGATTCGGCCGCAGGCGCGGTGGTCTGAGCTTGCGCTACAATTGCCCCCAGCAACATAAACGCGAAAAACGCAGCCCTCATAAAAAACCTCCTCGTCGCCCCCTGGTCTTAATCTTTTCTTTCTTCCCTTGGCGTCTTGGAGTCTTGGCGGTTCAAATTCGCATTTCTTCTCTATTCATCCAGATAAGTGCTTCCACCGGCCGTTATCGGCGGCGGCAGGGTAATTCGCCTTCGCAGTTCATCCGCGCTGGTCGCCAGCAGAGGCGAAATCTCCAGCACCGCGTCCGGCTCGTCGTTCTTCATCGGAATCGTCGCGCCGGCCGCCTTAAGCCACCGTGCCGCGCGGCGGATTTGATCGCGCCGGCAAGTGGCGGGGGAATCCGCCCCGTCGGCGTTCTTCACCGGGCTGAATTCCTCGCCGCGCTGCGTCTGGTATATCATCGCGTTCTTGGCCACCGGAATGGCATCGAAAACAAACTGCTCCAGTTTCACGGCATTGGGTTTGTCGGGCTTGATTGCCGCGCCGTTCTCATCCACGCAAGGGACTTTCTTTTCCGCCCGGTGCCACGGAAGCGACAGCCTCCCCGAGGCGTTGAGGCGTTCAACAAAAGCCACGCGCAGAGCGTGAATCCCGATGGATGCGGCGTTGAAGCGCGGCTTGCCGTCGGAGTCCGTGGCCAGCGCCAACGCCTCGGGCAGGTCGCTGTATTCGATAACCTGAACGGCCCCGTCGCCGTTGACGAAGTTGCCGACCTTCTCCAGCGCGTGCGCCTTGGAGACGGTCTTGCTGCTCATCTCGCTTCCGGTGAGATCATGAAGCCCAAGGAACAGCGGATCGACGCAGTGAACCAGTGGATTGTCCACCTGGAAATAGGAAAGATGCTCCACCCCGCGGCGACGCATGTCTTCCAGCGCGCCGCTCTTGTGCAGGGCGCGGAGGCTCCCTCCGTGACCGTCGGGACTAAGCGCCAGACTATCCGGTTCGGCCAGCAGCAGTCTGCCAGTGAAATCGAAGGCCGGCATCATTCCCTGCTGGAAGAAGACCACGTCGGCGGATTGAAGGCCAAAATAATGGTTCGATTGGAAAAACGCGCGCGTGGGCGCGTCATTTACATCGCTGGTCATGATGTACCAGGGAACCGCGCGGCCCGCGCGCCTTGAATGTGAAAGCAATTGCTCGGCGAAAACCTGAAAGAGCGGCTTATTCTTGATCGGGGTCACGGGGTACTGTCCCTTGGGACCGTCGTAGCCAAGGCGCGTCCCCTGTCCGCCGGCGACAAGAAACGCCGCGACCTTTCCCTCCTTGAGAAGCTGCTCGCCGCGCACTTCCGCGTCGGCGTACAGATTCCGCCGCGAAGCATCCGGCATTGCCGGCAGATACTTGGCAGGCCGGATATCCGAAGGGAGCTTGATCTTCGGTTTGTTCCGCACGTACTCATCGGCCAGGTCGGCGATCGCCGCCAGATCAAGGGCCGCGACCTGGGCCAGCAGTTTTTCCTGTCCCGACGCGTCCAGACGATCCACATAGCGCAGGACATGCTCCTGTCCGATTGCAGCGAGTTTGCTTCGTAACGCGGACGTATCCATGTTCCGTTCCCCAAAGAGCTATATTTCCTGCCACGCGACGCGCGGGGCGTCGCCCCAGAGATTCTCCAGATCGTAATATAACCGGGCCTCCTGGCTGAACAGGTGAATCACCACGTCCACAAAATCCAGGATGATCCAGGTCTGCCCCTCATAACCTGATTGCGTGAACGGCTTGGCCCCCAGCGTGGCGGCCATTTCCGTGATGTCGTCGCATACCGTGCGCATCTGGCGCGGACTGGTGCCGGTGGCGATCACAAAAAAATCCGCCACGGGCCACAGGCCGACCAGATCAAGCACCGCCACGTCGCGGCAGCGCGTATTGGCGGCCACGCGCGCCGCTTCTATGGCCAGGCGCCGCGCCGTGGATTCGTTTGGATTAAGAGCCGATGCGGATGCGATGAATCACCTCCATGTATTGCCCTGAATAAATGCGAGCCGGGCCTTGCAATGGTCCAGATACCCAATGTATTCCCCGCGGTCCTGATTGTATTGATCGTAATGGTTCTTGTAGAACGCGGGCGAGTCAGCCATGACCTTCTGAAAAAGTTCCGTGCGCTGGTCTGCCGACAATTGATAGACGGTTTCGCGATGGACCCGAGTGCCGTCGGGCAGGGTGGGATAGTCGGCCCGCTCCATGTCATCATCCACGAAGTAGCGCAGGACAATGAGCTCAAGCTGCTGAACCGCCTGCCCATACTGCTCGGCCGCTGATGCCCAGTCGCTGGCCTTGGATTCGCTGTTCAGCACGCCCTTGAGGAAGTCCTCATCGCCCTGGTAAAGATCGCCGAACATGATGGCGTCGTCGATGTGCGAGACAAATGTGGAGCGGCTCTGCGGAAAGCGGAGCAGGTGGGCCTGGTATTCGTCGATGGCGTCGTGATTGAGGCGAACTGCCAGAGCGTATTCGAACAACGCCCGCCCGCCCGCCGCCGGATCCCTGCGCTGCGTCAGGACTGATGTGTCTGGCGCCTTGGAAGGGTCCGCCTCGGGCACGCGGCACTCCAGGTCGTCGCGGTCTCCGTGGTCATCGATTCCGAACACTCTCAGCTCGGCGCGGCGGCCCTGGTCTCCGGCCTCGACGGCCCATGATTTCAACGCCAGCGCCGGACGGCTGTCCACGACAAAATCGCTCTTTTGCAGGTGCACCTCGTGGGCCACCCGCGCCAGCATTTGCGCCCGCTTGTAGTAGTTGTACCCCAGCGCGCTGGGCGAAAGCCCATACGGAAACGGCTCGTATTGCTTCAGAAACTGCAGGTCCGATCCATCGTACCAGGGGGCGTCGGCGGCCAGCCCGCTGGGCCGCGGATGCCGCGGCGCGATCAGGTCAGGAAGCAGATTGCCCGCCGGGTCCAGCATCGCGTCCAGCCGCGTGCGCCGAATGGCGGTGTTGCTTACGTGCGACGCGGGCGGCACAAGTTTGAACTCGCAATCGCTGCCGGAAAAAGTAGACCGCAGCGCCTCGGCGACGGGCACTTCAACCGTGACCGAAGCCGTCTTCGCCTCATCGTCAACTTCCGTCGCCATGCTGGGCGCGTCCATGCCGGCCGCACGCGCCGCGGCGACAAACGCCGGCAGCCGCGCCAGCGGCACCGTGATCCGCTCAAGCGGCCGCGGGGCCATTGTGTCCTGCGTCACATGATAAAGGTAATAAGCTTTCTCGTCCGCCGGCAACTGCAATCCCGCCATCTTGTCGCCAAAAAGATTGCCAATGGAATCCACGATGTTGATGTCGTCGGGTCGCTCCTGGTTCACGCTGTTGGCGTAATCCAGCGCATCCAGGATGGCCGCATACTTATTGGGAAGATTGGCCATCTGCACCGAGACGTTGTAGGCCTTGTTCCAGATCTGGAACAAATGCACGGTGTCGAACTCCGGCTGCAACAGCCGTATCCATTCGACCTTGGTGTCAAAGTCTTCCAGATCGTGCGCCGATTTTTGCGCCTCGCTCGTGCTCCAGAGGAACATCACCAGCGGCCCGCGCAATCCGCCCAACAGCAGGGCGAGCGCGTAACTGTCCATATTCGACAGCCGATTATCGGTTGCTTTGCCGCGAGTGGTTTCGATTGTCCCCAGCGGGTCCACCGACGCCGCCGCGCGGAGTTGGTCCGCCCAAAACCGGCTCGCCCCCGCCAGCGCCAGGGAGCAGATCAGGAACAGGACGATGATTGGGTTTGCGCGCTTCATGGTGAAATCGTCGGATCAGTTCTGCTCGCTGATTCCCTGCGCAGCGAGGCAGGTCATGGCGCAACCTCTCTCTTTTTGAGAATGATGTAGGCGCCCACCGCCGCCGGAAGGGCGAACGAGACCAAAACCCCAAGGGCCTCCATAAGGTCAGCCGCCGAGACAATGATCCCGCTTTCAATCGAACTGATGGCCGTGAACCGGTCGATGTCGGGCAGGAAACTTCCCACCACCGGCAGCGCGCCCGACAACGCGTTGACGCTGGCCACGACCGCCTCCGCCTTGCTCGCGTCGGTCAGGCCCATGTCATTGACGATGGCCCGGCCCAGGGTCTTGTCATTGGCGTCCGAGACCTGCATGACGCACCAATGCCCCATGAGCAGCGTAAGCGTCAGCACCAGCGCGATGGGCCAGGACAGAAATGTGCTTGAGAACACCGCCAGCGAAACCACCAGCACCGTCAGCATCCACAGAATGAACAGGCTCTTGAACAGGTTCCACGCAAACGGCTCGGTGGATACGACCAGGGCCATTGCACCCGAATCGACGCCAACCACATGGCCGCCCGTATTGCAATGCACCAGGACATCAAAATTGCCATCCGCCATCGCCGCCGCGGGAAGGTCCGCATAGGCGGTCATGCGCGTTTCCAGTTTCATGTCCACCGGCTGCTGCGAGTCATCCGAGCCGGCAGGGGAGTTGGCGGGGCGCACGGTGAAGGTCAAGTCCGTCAGGTCCTCGCTGTTGGCGGCCAGGTCGCCGCCGTGGTCGATCGGAGCATGAAACTCCAGACCCACATGACCTTGCGAATCGCCCATTGCCGAAGCGGCGTTGCGAAACTTGAAGATTGCGGTCGCCACATGCTGGTTGCCCAGTGGTTCGCCCGTGAGTTCCTGCCCGCCATGGCTCGCGGGGCGGCCGTGAACAATCGGGGGGGCTGTTTTGCCATCAGGTCCGGCATCAGGCAGGGCCATTTGATCGGTTGGCGGCGCGTCCTGCTCCATTGGCGGTGCATACATTCCCGTCGGCACGGCTGGGGCGATGGCCATGAAGACCGACGATGGGTCCGCGTAGAATTCCACATACCGGTCAATGCCCACAACGTGAACGTAAACGATGGGTTGTGCGAACAACGTGGCCGCTTGCGCGGGAGGGACATAGGCCCAGATAAGTTTCGAATCTGCGATCGCCTTGCCGGACATGAGGGTATTCTCAATCGGCAAGGGCAGTCGATCGGTATGCGCGTCCTTGGCCCCGGGCCGCAGAGGATCATACATGGCCATCCGGTTGACCAGAGTAGTCTGATTGGAATCCAGGATATCAACCTGCACGTAGGCGGGTATCGCATCCCCTGGCTTGGCATTGGCCGTAGCGGCGTTATCCGTGCCGTAGCGTTGCCATTTCAGACGCAGACCGATGAGAGCGCCCGTCCTCCCGATACCACTCGCGGCATCCGCCGTTCCAGGATTAGCCGGGTCGGCAAACAGGACATTCTTGTTGTTCCCGCTATAGGGGAAAAGGAATTCCTCCTGCATATCGCCGTAGGTCGTGCGGACAGGGTCACTTTCCCGCGCCGGCTCTCCCATTACCTGCACGTCGGAGGGATAGATATAGGAAGCCGCGCTGAGTAGCCCTACTTTCTGGTAATGTTCCAGCCGATTGCGCTCCAGCGGCGTAACCGTCGAATCCGATTGCAGGCGATCAGTAACTTCCTGACTTTGCCGCCAGTCACGCAGCCACAGATATCCAAATGTGAAAAGACCCATGATGAGCAGGATGACCGCGCTGACGCGGGCGAATCCGATGATCTTTCCCGCCACAATTTCCAGCCGCGTGATGGGCTTGGTGACAATGCTATAAATGACCTTGGTCTCGATCTCTTTTGGCAAATTGGTGCAGGCCAGGATAATACTGGTCATCACCACCACCAGCCCCGCGGCGAAGATGCAGAATTTGGTCGTCTGGCGGATCACGTCCTGTTCATCGACGGACCTTTCGAGCTGCGAAACTACGATTACACCAATGACCGCGATTGGAATCACCCACAGCACGCGGCGGCGGATCGATTCGCGAAAACAGACGCCCCCAATCGCCCATGCGCGGCTCAGGCTGAAATGCGCCAGATCGCCCAACCCAAACACGAGCAGCGCGATCACCAGCAGCGCCGGCAGAATAAAGACCGGATTGGTGTACCAGTTGAGCGTGATGCCGCTCCCAACACCCGCGTCGGCCAGTGCCGAAATCAAAGCAAGATGGAACGAGACAAGTGGCATGGTGCTGGCTTCGTTCAATAAAAGCCTACGCTGATCCTACGGCGGACTGCCCGCTGGCGGTGTTTTCCTTCACGATGCGCAGGAACAAATCCTCCAGCGTCGAGGTGGGATGGGTCACCACCGCGTCGTTTACGCCCTGGCTGATGAGAAACTCCCTGGTCTGTGCAAGCTGCGCCGGCGTCATCGTCCGCGTTTCGATCTGCGTCACGTCGCTCACCTGCAACAGCGTCTTCACCTCGCCGATGGTCTGCATGCGCCCCCGGAAAAGGATGGTGATCCGGTCGCACACATCCTGCACGTCCGCCAATAGATGACTGCACAGCAGCACGGTCTTGCCCTGGTCGCGCAGCGATTTGATGAGGTCCTTCATCTCCTTCGTGCCAATCGGGTCCAGCCCCGTGGTCGGCTCATCGAGGAGAATCAGTTCCGGGTCATTTATCAGCGCCTGGGCCAGCCCGATGCGCCGGGCCATTCCCTTGGAATATTCGCGCAGCTTTCGCTTGCGCGCCTTGGCATCGAGCCCGACCGTATCCAGCAACGCCGGCACGCGCTTGTTCAGCTCCCGACGAGGGATTTTGAACAACTGCCCGTAAAATCGCAGCGTCTCCTCACCGTTGAGGAAGCGGTACAGGTACGATTCCTCGGGCAGAAAACCAATGTGTTCGTTGATATTGGTATTACCCGCGGGATACCCCAGCACCGACGCTGAACCGCTCGTCGGGAAAATCAGCCCCAGCAGCAGTTTGATGGTGGTGCTTTTGCCCGAACCGTTGGGGCCGAGCAGGCCGAAGACTTCGCCACGATGGATGGTAAGGGAAAGGTCTTCCAGGGCGCGCACCTTGTCGCGGCCCCAGAAATCCTTGTAAATCTTGGTGAGACCGATGGTCTGGACGGCCTCAGATTGGCTTGCAATCATGTAGCGCCTGAAGCTGGTCGGCCGCCGACAATCAAGGCCGGCCTGGTTACAGCCGGTCGCGAATGATCAGCGGGACGACGACGATGACGAGTTTGAGGACGACGACGATGACATCCGCGGCGGCTTCTTGCCCGTGCGCGAGCGGCGACGCCGCTTCTCGCTGGGCTTCTCGTAATAGGCCACGCGCTTAATGTCCTTGGTAAGACCCTCTTTTTCACACATCTTCTTGAAGCGGCGGAGCATCTGCTCGGCGGTTTCGTTTCCACGGCTCTTCACCTTGATCATCGCGGTACGATCCTTTCAAACGCCAATACGGCCAAAATCAACCCGGGACGAAAATCGACAACAACTCCTCCGCGACCGTGGACGGCCGCTCGCGATTCACGCCGATACAATCATAGTCTATCGCCCCGGGGGTTTTCTTCAAGCTGTCAGGGCCAGCCGTTTTCGGTGCACGGGGGAGGAATGAACGCTCTTCGAGTCTGAGCGAAGAGGTCGCTCACAGCAAAGTCGATGACTGAGTTGCCGAGAAGAGGAGGGAACGCCGAGAAAGACAATCCCAATTCAATTGCATTTGTCCTCGATCGCGCTACCATATCCTCCAATGGAACGACCCACTCCCCCCGACGCCATCGGGCGGCTCGCCGCTGCGCCTCAACTGCGCGCTCTCGCCCGACAACTTGCTGATGCAGGCGCCCTCAGTGCCACCGGCCTGTGGGGCAGCAGCGTCGCCGCTGTTATTGCCGCCATCGAAGCGGAATTGCATCGCCCCATCCTCCTCATCTGCGGCCACATCGACGAATCGAACGATCTTGCCGACGACATTGAACTCTTCACCGGCCGTCGTCCTCAGGCGCTCGCTGCCCTCGAACTCGCCGGCGGCATGGGCTGCGTCAGCGAAGAACAGGTCTCCAATCGCCTGCGCCTCGTCTCGCGCCTTGCCGCCGCGCAGAAAGAGCAGTCCACCGATCGCCCGATTCTCGTCGCCTCGATCCAATCCCTGATGCAGTCCGTCCCGTCGCGCAAGCAAATCTCGCAACTCATGCTCAACTTGCGCGCCGGCCAAGCCCTTGAGCCGGAAAAACTCATCGTCTGGCTTGCCGAGCACGGTTACAACCGCCTCGATCAGGTCGAAGTCCCCGGCGATTTCGCCGTCCGCGGCGGCATTGTCGATCTCTATCTCCCCGGCGAATTCGATCAATCCACCGATCTCGTCGGCCTGACCCTGCGCGTCGATTTTTTCGGCGATCAGATCGAATCCATCCGCCGCTTTGATCTGGATACCCTCGGCTCCGGCGACAAAATCGAATCGGCCATCGTCCCCGACATCAAAGGCCAGCTTCCCGAAGTCGGCGAAAGCGTCAGCCTCCTGAGCTACCTTCCGCCCGAAACAATCGTCGCCCTCTGGGCGCCGCTGGAAATCGCCGAGCAAGCCAAGAGTTATCTCGACCGCCTCTCTGAGCAAAAGGGCATCTATCCGCTGTCTGCGATCCTGCAACTCGTCCAACAATTCACGCGCATCGAGCTTTCCCAGTTCGACCAATCGGCATCGGCGATTCATAGCCTCGTGGGAAAGGCAGTCCCCCATGTCACGCTTCCCATTCGGACTCTACAGCGGTTTGAAACCGAGGCGAAAAAAGCGATTGTCGAACTCGCGGAACTCGCGGCAACGCATCGGGTCACGGTCTTTTGCGAAAACGCCGGCGAAAAAACGCGATTTGCCGAACTGCTCGAACAAGCCTCCGCTGGGTTGAGCGCCAAAATCGACATCCCCATCGGCTACATCCATCGCGGTTTCATCTGGGACGTGGACAACATTGCTCTCCTCGGCCACCATGAACTCTTCCACCGCTACGAACAGCGCCGCCGCACGCAGCGGCAGATTGCTTCGCGTCCGGTCGATTCGTTCCTCGATTTGAAAGTCGGCGATTACGTCGTCCACGTCGCCCACGGCATCGCCAAATTCACCGGCATTCAGACCCTCGTCAAAGAAGGCCAAAGCGAAGAATACCTGACCCTGCGCTTCGCCGAGCAGGCGGTCCTGCACGTTCCGGCCAGCCGCATCAATCTGATTCAAAAATACATTGGCGGTTTTCATGGGCATCCCAAACTCTCGCGCCTCGGCAGCGGAGTGTGGGAGAAACAAAAGGCGAAAGTCTCCGAAGCGGTGATGGACCTGGCGGCGGAACTCATTGAAGTGCAGGCCTCGCGCGCCGCCGAGCTGGGGACCGCCTACCCGCCCGACACCGACTGGCAGCGCGAATTCGAGGCCGAATTTCCCTACGAACCCACGCAGGACCAGCTCACCGCCGCCGAGGAAATCAAGCAGGACATGACCAGGCCCCGGCCGATGGACCGCCTCCTCTGCGGCGATGTCGGCTACGGCAAAACCGAGCTAGCCATGCGCGCCGCCTTCAAGGCCGTCGAATACGGCCGTCAGGTCGCGGTGCTCGTTCCCACAACGGTGCTGGCCGAGCAGCACTACCGCTCCTTCCGCGAGCGCATGGTCAATTATCCCTTCGCCATCGAATCGATCAGCCGCTTCAAAAGCGCCAAGCAGCAGCGCGAGACTGTCAAAGCTCTCGCCGCCGGTCAGATCGACATCCTCATCGGCACCCACCGGCTGATTTCCAAGGACGTGAAATTCTCCGACTTAGGACTCGTCGTCATCGACGAGGAGCAGCGCTTCGGCGTCACCCACAAGGAACGCCTCAAACAGATGCGCCGCACGGTGGATGTATTAACCATGTCGGCCACGCCGATTCCGCGCACACTTCACATGAGCCTCCTTGGCCTGCGCGACATCAGCAATCTCACCACCGCCCCGCGCGATCGCCGCAGCGTGGTCACGGAGGTGATAAGTTTCGACACGCAGCGCATTAAGCAGGCCCTCCAGCGCGAGCTCGCCCGCGAGGGGCAGGTCTATTTCGTGCATAATCGCGTGCACAGCATTCTCGACATGGCCGACCGCATCCAGCAACTCGTCCCCGAAGCCCGCCTCCTCATCGGCCACGGCCAGATGGGCGAGGGCGAACTCGAAGAGGTCATGCTGAAATTCATCCGCCATGAGGCCGACATCCTGGTCTGCACGACGATCATCGAAAGCGGCCTGGATATTCCCAACGCCAACACCATCTTTATCAACCAGGCCGACCGCTTTGGCCTCAGCGAGCTTCATCAATTGCGCGGCCGCGTAGGGCGCTACAAAAACCGCGCGTATTGCTATTTGCTTTTGCCGCCCGATCGGCCAGTCACCCCCGTCGCCTCCAAGCGCCTCAAGGCCATCGAGGAATACAGCCACCTCGGCGCCGGATTCAAAATCGCCATGCGCGACCTGGAAATCCGCGGCACCGGCAACATCCTCGGCCCAGAACAAAGCGGCCACATCGCCACCGTCGGCTACGAAATGTATTGCCAGCTACTGGAGGAAGCGACGCGGCAACTGAAAAACCAGCCCAAACCCACGCAGCCCGAAGCCCACGTCGAAATCGGCCTGGGCGCCTTCATCCCCAAACCGTACATCCCCGCCGACCGGCAGCGCATGGATGTCTACCGCCGCCTGTCGCGCTGCCGCTCGCTCGACGATCTGTCCATGCTGGAAAAAGACCTGCTCGACGCCTTCGGCGAGCCTCCGCGCCCCGCCGTGTTGCTCTTCGCCCTGACGGAATTGAAGCTGCTGGCCGGCCTCTTCGGCATTGATAGCGTCATCAAAAAAGAACCCGACATTGTGCTCGCGGTGCGCGACGCCTCGCGCGTCCAGATCGGCCTCGCCGGGGCCCCGGGCACCCTGCGTGTCATCGACGAAAAAACCGTCTACCTGCGTATGCCGCCGACCATGATGGAAAGTGACACCGTTTTGATGGTCCTCCGCAATCTTCTCAAAGCCGCCTACGAGCGCGAGCAACGCGGCGAACCGCCGCCGCAGCCAAAGCCGCCGGCGAAACCGCCGATCCGCCCGGTGACATCCGTGACCGCCGGCCAGCGTCGATGAGGCCGGTCAATTCTTTTTAAGCCGCCTTACCCCAAGAGATCGTGACGCCGAGAATCGGCGAACAGCGCACCGCGGTCGGACGAACCCAGGTCCCATTCCCCGGTCAAGGAATCGTTGGTTATTCCATCCGTCGCCAACAGAGGCGGCGTGGAGAAAACCAACCTGGCTTTGGCCGGCTTGGCGGTCTTCGTCTGAACTCCCAGAAGAGACGACGTGTCGGCGACTGCCGCGGAAGGGGCTTTTACAATCGTGTGCCGATGAGCCGTCGTAACAACGGCGTGCGCTCTCGCAACCGTTGTGGCGACCGTCGATTTGCTTGGCCCGACCGGCGGAGGCGTCGTTGCCTGCACGACATCAACGACCGGCGTGACCGGATTTGGCGGTGCTAGCGTCTCTTGTGCCGGCAGGGCGGGACTTGACGCAACAGACGTCGGCGTCGCGTTGTTTGCCGGGGCGGAGGTTGGCGTTTCTGAGGCCACTTCTGGCGGCGTCCCGTCGGAAGTCGCCGCGTCCGGCGTAATTGCTTGCGCGGACGGCGCGGCAACCACGGTCGCGAGGGTATCGGTAGTTGTCGCTGACGTCGCTTCCATTACGGGGTCTGAGGTCGCCGATCCAGCCGATGCCGGCGAGCCACCCGTTTGCGGCGTCTGCGCGGCCTGTCCCGCCGCAAGTTGCTTGTTGAAATTCTGCGCTACCAGCAGCAAATCGGCGAAATTAACCTTGCCGTCGTAATTGAAATCGCCGTCGGCCCAGTCGATTGCGTTGCCGTGCGTGTCGAGCGTGTGATTGAAGTTCTGCGCGACAACTCGCAAATCGGCATAGTTGACTGTGCCGTCTAGGTTCGCGTCGCCGGCGAGCGTATTCTTGATGTAAATCTGATTGGCGGCGGCTGGTGTTCCCACGTCAGTGTTTCCGTCGGCATAACCCACGGCGTACAAACCTGGGTCGGTCGCGGCGTTCGTGCTGACGATGCCGCTGCCGGTCCAGGTGTCATTGTTATAGCCATTCTGAATATATGACTTGATCGTCGCAATCGGATCAGCCGCATCGCCAAAGTCGATCTCTAGAGTGCCACTATCTAGATTCAGAGTGGCCGTCCCTTTGAGGGTCAACGATGCGGTGGCGAATGTTCCCGATCCAAGTTGTGGTGCCGCGCCGCTGGGGATGGTGACATTATCGTTCTGAGTGGGAACCAGATTATCCGACCAATTCCTGGGACTGCTCCAATTGATACCGTCGCCCAATCCGGTCCAAGTGATGCCGGGAGCCTGACATTCATAGGCTCCCAAGTCCACCGGACCGTCGATAAATCGCGGATTCCCGGCGAGGTCGGTGGTGACGCCGGACGGCACAGCAGCGTCGGAGCCGACGTTGATGCATGGAGAAGTCGGTTGAAGTTCAAGATTCCCCAACTGAGCATCCACAAATTGCGGATCGACGTTGATATTCGCGGTCCCAGCGTAACCGCCTTGGATGTCGCTGTAGCTCGCGATAACTGCGCCGCCGGAGCGGACGATCTCGCTGCCCCCGTCGCCCCAGAGGATGCTGTTCGTAACAACCGCGCCGGAATTTGCATCGCCCTCGAAGATAGCTCCGCCGTTAGTGGAGGGGTCGCCGTTGACAGAGAAGGTGCAATTGATGATGGTTGGGAAGGAATCGACATTGTAGATCGCCCCGCCGGCGGTGGCGGAACTGCCGTTGCCCGCGAATAGGCAGTTCACGACAACCGGAGAACTGTAGGCGCCATAGATTCCGCCGCCATTCATCGCGGAGTTTTCCTGAACGTAGTCATTCCGTAGCGCCGGCGAACTCGAGTTATCGTAGAAGTAAGCACCGCCGCCCTCCGAGGCGGCGGTGTTATAGCTAATCGTACAGTCGTAAATGGATGCGGTGGCAAATCGGTCGTAAATACCGCCACCGACGTCAGCCGAATTGTCAACGAACGTGCAAAAGTCAAACTGAGTCGACGTCGAGTCGTCGAATACACCTCCTCCGCACTCCGCGGAATCTGCCGAAAATACGCAGTTGCAGATGACTGGCGCAGAGGAAAGGCCACTGATATACATTCCGCCGCCCGCATTATCGACGGTATTATTAACGAACGTGCAGTTGGTAACGGCCGGTGAAGACTGCTTGATCAACATTCCCCCGCCATCGCCGCCAGTCGCGCCCGTGATGGTGAATCCTTGCAGGGCCGTGGTGGAATCTACATAGGACGCGGTTACAACAGTGAAACTGTCCTGACCATCGCCGGAGATGTCACCGGAAAGCGTGGTAACGTAGGTAGAGTTATTGGCGGCAGGATCGTCCGGATCCTCTTCGCCGGCAAATCCGCCTTTGAGCGAAATGCTATCCTTGAGGTAAAAACTTGCGGTCTGATCGCCGTCCATCGTCGGCAGATACGTGCCCTGAGCGACATCAATCGTGTCGCCATATTCGGCTTGAGCGAGCGCGGTCTGCAAATCGGGATAGGCGGTAACCCATGTGGCGCCGTCGGGGGCTGTGGCAGGAGAATTGACATCCACATAGATTGTCTTGGGTACGATTTGAATCTGAACCGCCTGCGAGGCACCGACGTTATTTCCAAGAGTTGATTCACCGGAGGTGTCGCCGATGTCGGTTTCAACGACTAGGTAATACGTCCCCGGCAGCAACGCCGCCGAGGCTGGCGGCAGACTAACCGTGGCTCTTTGGCCTTGAATATTCTGGCCGTTCGCGCCGGCAATGGGCTGGAAAATCAGTGGAATTGCAGTACCAGTAAGCGTTGGTGAGCTTGAGAGAAAAACCGCGTCGATCCGATTGCCGCTCGGCGAGCCATTCCCCCTTTGTAAATCGGTCCAATTGAGGCCCAGGCTTCCCTCGAAGTCGGCGGTATCGGAACTAGCCGTCACATTTTGCGTCTCAAAGTCGACCGCGATGGGAACGGGATTGTTAGGGTCGTATTCATACGCCCCCATGTCTACGTCCGACGCAGTCATACGCGGATTGCCCGCCAGGTCAGTCATGAGGATCGATGGAACGGCCGACGGGTTTCCCAGGCCGCGAACAGGTGAATTTACCGTCAGGCCGAATTCACCCGCGGCGGGGTTGAAGAAAATCGGATCGACGTTGAGATTTCCGGTGCCTGAGTAACCGCCTTGAACGTCGCTGTAGGTGACGGACGGAGCGGAGTCGTAGCCGACAAGCTCGTCCGGCCCGTCGCCGTAAACAATGCTGTTGGTTATCGTCGGATCGGAATACTCGTCGTAGATCGCTCCGGCAGTTGTAGTGGCGACGTTGCCGCTGAACGTAGAATTTAGAACGGTCTCGCTATCATAAGTATCATTATAAATCGCCGCACCTTCGCCAGCGGAGTTTTCGGCGAATAGGCAATTGGCGAAAAGCGTCTGGGAAATATCGGCTTCTTGGGCGTAAATCGCCCCGCCTTGACCGGACGCGGAGTTGTCCAGAAAAATTGTGCTGGTTGCTGAAATAGTTGAATCGTATAAGAAGATTGCTCCGCCGTCGGTCGTGGCGGAATTGTTAGTAAAGGTACAACCCATGAGGATGAAGTCTGAGGAGCTTTCGGCGAATATACCGCCACCCCGGCCGGAGGAAGCGACGTTGTCGACGAAATCGCAATTCTGCAAAGTTGGATCGCATTGCGAATCAGCAAGAATGGCGCCGCCATCGCTACCAGTGTTGTCATCGAAGCTGCAATCCTCGATTAGGGGTGAGGAACCAGCCGCAAGATAGATCGCACCGCCCAACTCATGGTTGTTTCCGCCATTGTCTACAAATGTACAATCTTCGATATTCGGGGAAGCCACGTACAGACTCAATCCGTCATTGTGCGCGCCGGTGACGACAAAACCGTCTAGACTGACCGTACTGTCAACGGCAGCGGCAGTTATAACAATGTAGCTGTTGTCAATTCCTCCGCTGGGATCAGGAAGGTTGCCGGAGAGAATGGTGGGATAAAGCGAGATATCACGGGCGTCAGGGCTGATGCCGAGGGCAATGCCGGCGTTTCCGGCAAAACCACCCATCAGAGTTACGCCATCCTGCAGCGCAAATGAGGCTGTCACATCCGCATCAGTGCTGGGCAGATAGGTTCCTTGCGCCACCTCTATGATTTGTCCCGACACGGCCGCGCCAAGCGCATTCTGCAAGTTGTTATATGCGTCAGTCCACGATGAGCCGTCGTGGGTGGGACCCGGCGCAATGGCATCCACGTAAACGGTGCTGCACAACCTCCGAACCTCAAGGGCCTCGCAAACGCCCGCAACGGCGCAGAATATCGGTCGTCTTTGATTGGCCTTGATACGAATTGGCACTGACCCTCCCGTCGTTACAGATAGCCGGATGGCGACGACACAGAATCTACACCAACGCACGATTTGTGTCGAACGTAAATCCCTAAGGAGTGGCTAATACTCTTCCGTTCTCCGCTTGGCAGGGAAGATCGATAAATCGCAGCATTTGTGCCTGCCGACTCGATGCTCAATTCATTGGCATAATCGCGGTGACCTCGATGATCTCATCGCCAACCACAGCCGGCAGGTTCGACACCACGCTCTGGGCGGTACCTGCCTCCCAACTCGCCACCACCCGCGCGGTCCACCCTCGCCCCTTCACAAACCGCCTCTCAAACTGCTCACATTCGTTTGCCGGCAGCGCCGCATAAACTTTCCGCCCCTGCGCAACCGCTGTCCCCATCAATCGGTTTTCCTCCGTTGCCAAATCCGCATCCGATCGTCCTCCCAGCCGCCGGTACAATTCCTGCGCTCTCTCCGCTTGCAATACTTGCGGCTCATCCGCGTTCACGGTCGCAAAAGAGTTGACGTATCGCGCCGTAAATAAATCCGCGAGATACAGTCGGTAATCGCCGGCGACCTGCAGCGGCGCGGCATTTGCCTGATCGACAAAGATCACCGATCCCTGCGGCACATTCGCCAGCACCTGTCGCACCAGCGCCTCGCACGCCAGATTATCCCGCTTCAAATCCACCGCCCTCGCTACCGCAAATCGCATATCAACGACTGCCGCCGCCGTTACGATTGCTACGACAAGCAGCAGGGGGGCAATTCCCCTCCGCGCGATCCATTGCAGCGGCCACATCGCCATCACCACCAGCGCCGGCAGCGCCGTCAACACAAACCGCGTATAAGAAAGCCCCGGTTCCTCGCCCGGCGTCCAGTAATACGCCGTATAAACCAGGATCGTCCCCAAAGCCCAGACGATCAGCACCACCGCCAAGCGCCGCTGCGCCCGGAACATCAACACCGCACCCAGAATCGCCACGGGTGACAAAAAGGCCATCGTATTGCCGAGTTCTCCCAGCATCCGTTGCCAATTCGCAGCGAAATTACCGAGTGAAAACGCCGTGCTCTCATGCGTCAGCGCATAACCCGTCGCGTGATGAAGAACCGCCAGATTATAAGAGACTTGGGAAACTGGCAGAACGAGCCACGCGACGAAAATAGGCAGCGATTTCATTATCGCCTTCCGATTCCATCCATGCGCAAATAGTGCCACCAGGATGATGGGAATCAGCAGCAACCCTTCCGTGTACCGCACCGTCACATTAAACCCCAACAGCAATCCCGCCGCGATTCCCTGCCACAGCAAATCGCTCCTCCACCATTGCAATAGAAAGTGCATTCCCCACACCGCCGCGCAAAACGCGCAGGCATGACTATTCGGCAAATTCGCAAAGAAAAAAGTCGGCGGGCTGGTCGCTACCAGGATCATCCCCCCAATCGCCGCGCATGATCCGACGATTGGCCGAAAAAGAAAAAATGTCCCCAGCACGCCCAGCGCCGCCAGCAGGGGGCTGACCTCGTGCGCCGCCGCCATCCAATGCGCGCCGCCGACGACGCCATGCAGAACCGCATAGACAACCGGCAACCCCAGCGGATATTTCAGCGCAAATCGCCCCGACTCCAATTTCACCCAATGCGGCCCGAGATACTCATACGCATCCGCCGGCTCAATGCCGCGCCAGTTCCCCTCGGCCAGCATCTTCCCGCCCAAAAGATACCCGTTGCGATCCCCCCCCCGCGTGACCGGCACAAAATATGCCTGCGTCGCGAGCCAAAAACCTAATGCGATAACCACCGCCGCCAGCGCATAACCGCGAGTCTTCCAGACCGGCTCACTTTCCATCAGCCGTTCCAGTTTGCCGGGCACAAGCGTGGTTCCCATTGATAGAAAAAACTCGCGGCGACTGCTTCAAAACCCTACGGCCAAAGCGGCGACCCGACCAACCCCGCCGTTTCATCCAGCCCCATCATCAAATTGGCGTTCTGCACCGCCTGCGCCGCTGCTCCCTTGCCGAGATTGTCGATTGCTCCCAGCGCGATCACCAACCCGCGCGCCGCGTCTGCCGCGTAGGAAACAAAAACCAGATCCGACCCCATCGCCCATTTCGTATGCGGCGGCGCATCCACCACCCGCACAAACGGCCGCCCCTCATAAAATTCGCGTGCCGCCGCGAGGCAACCCGCCGTCGTCGTTTCGCCGCGGGCATAGCACGTCGAAAGAATTCCCCGCGTCATGGGGATCAGATGCGGCGTAAACGTCAGGCTTGCCGGCGCGGATGCGATCTCGCTCAGCGCCTTGGTCATCTCCGCGACCTGCGCGTGCTTGAAAAACCCATACGCGCTGACATCCTCGTTCACATCGGCAAACCCAAACGTCGCCCCGCCGCCGCGGCCGGCGCCGCTAACGCCGCTCTTGGCATCCACGATAATTTCCGTCGGCTCGACCAACCCGCGCGCCACCAGCGGCGCCAGCGCGGCAATCGTCGCCGCCGCGTAGCAGCCGGGATTCGCCACGCGGCTCAGGCCCGCGATTTCATCCGGCCAAACGTCCGCCAGCCCGTAAGTCCAACCCTCGGCAAAGCGATGATCGCCGCCGATATCGACAATGCGCGTCCCCACGCTCACTTTCGCCAGCGCCTCCTTCGATTCGCCGCTCGGCAACGAAGCAAACAACAAATCCAGCGCCGGCAGCTTCCCCGCATCCCACTTTTCAATCCGCAACTCGCTCAAACTCCCGATCCCCGGAAATCGCTCGCCCAGCTTTTGGCCGGCCGATCCTTCGCCCGCGACGTACACCACCTCAAACGCCGGATGCCCCGCGCACAGCCGCAGCGCCTCGCCGCCGCCGTAGCCGGAGACGCCGACGATGCCGATTTTAATTGGCTTTTTACTCATTCGTTTGCCCGCCGCTTACGGCTTCCTGCACGCGGCGTCGAACGCTCTTGATCCAGGAAACTCCGCCCTCATTCAGCCCGGCCGTAACCAACGCCGACATCTCAGCAGCGCTAAGCTGCGGAAACGTCGGACTGCGATCGGCGGCTTCATACTGTTCGTCCTTGCGCAGCAAAATGGTCAGTCCGTTTTTCCCATGCACCCAGACTTCGCCCACTCCGATGTCGCGATAAATCGATTTCCGCTCCGCCAGCCGATGCGTCACCTCCACCTCGATCGCCAAATCCGGCGGCGGGTCGTTTGCCAGGTCGATCTCCTTTCGGCTGCGCATCCGCTCCACATGGGCGATGTAGAAACTCGAATCCGGCTCGATTCCCTCCTCCAAATCCGCGCGCTGCAGCGTCGTCATCCCGGCGCCGACCATTTCCCGATTTGTCTCCTCCGCCAACACCCAGACCAACTGCGCCAACAAGGCGACAATGCGCTCGTGGAGGTATGAAACCCGCGCAGCCTCCAGCCTTCCCTTGTAATACGTCACGAAAACGCGCTGCTCGGCCAATTGCCGCCCGACCTGCTCGTAAAACGCCCAGTCGGCCGCGGGGAAGACGAACCGCTGTCCATCCTCCGCTTGCGTCGAAGCGCGTCCTACTGGCCGGTCGATCAGCGTCATTTGATCACCTCAAGCGATCGCAAGCCCGCCTTCTGTTCCGTCTTGCTCCACCCGCTCCCCAACTCCCCCAGCGGGTCCGGCGGCAGAATATCCACCTTCTTTTCGCCCCGCTTGGCCTCGCCGTTTTGCACTTTCACCTGGAATTGCCGGCACTCCAACAGCAGCCGCTCGAGAATTTGCTCCTCCGGCACGTTGGCCACCTTCTCGCCCTGCACGTAAATGATCCCGCGACGATCGCCCGCGAAAATGGCGATGTCCGCCCCTTCGCATTCGCCCGGGCCGTTCACGACGCATCCCATCACGGCCACTTTAATCGGCACGGTAATTTCCTTCGCCAGCTCCTTCCGCACCTCCTGCACCAGCTTGAACAGATCAACCTGAATCCGCCCGCACGTCGGGCAGGCGATCAGCTCGGCCCCCACGCGCGGCCGCAAGCCCAGGACGTAAAGCAATTCCAAGCCGTCCTCGACCTCAAAGATCGGGTCGTTGGCGTAGCTGATGCGAATGGTGTCCCCGATGCCGGAACACAGAAGATGCCCCAGCGGCACGACCGAGCGGATGGCTCCCGACTCGCGCGGGCCGGCATGGGTCACGCCCAGGTGCAGGGGGTAATCGAATCGCTTGCTGATTTCCGTATACGCATCCACCACCAGCAGGGGATCGATGCTCTTGGCACTGATGCAGATATCGTGGAAATCCTCCTCGTGGAAAATCTCCAGGTACTCCTCCAGCTTGGCAATCATGATCGCCAGCAGGTGGCCGTTTTTGTTGTCGGAGAAGACGCCGCCGAGCTCCTTCATGCGCTTTTGCTTGTCGCGCCGCTCGACGATGCTTCCCTCGTTCACGCCGATGCGGATGGGCAGCTTGCGGGCCTTGCAGGCTTGAATGACATCCTTCACCTGGGCCCGGTCGGAGATATTGCCGGGGTTGAGGCGAATCTTGTGCACGCCCGCCTCGATGGCCTCCAGCGCCCGCTGAAAATGAAAATGCACATCCGCGATGATCGGCACCGGCGACTGCGGAATGATCTCCTTCAGCGCCGCCGTGTCCTTCTTCTCCGGCACCGCGACGCGCACCAAGTCCGCCCCGGCCGCCGCCAGCTTGCGCACCTCGGCCACGCACTTATCGATTTCGTGCGTATACCCGGAAGTCATGGTCTGCACCGAAACCGGCGCATCACCCCCGATAGCCACCCGGCCGTGTGCGTCATCCCCAACAATAACCTGCCGCGTCTGGCGTCGATTCACCATATCTGGAAACTCCTTAGGTAAGCTCCGATGGTAAGAATACCCGCTAAGAGATTGAACCGCCAAGGAAGACAAGACTCACCACAGAGGACGGGTGTAGCGCGCCAGGGTGGCGAATTTGGCATAATG
>JBEKYH010000016.1:0-29695 GCA_049511115.1 Tepidisphaeraceae bacterium
ATTTCCGCATCGGTAATCTGATGGCTCTTACCGGCGCGGCGGCGCTGCTGGGATATGCGGGACGGGGGCGGCTGGCGGTCGCCGCGGCGATTTTGATGCTGCTTACGCCGCGCGTCTTTTTTGTGTTGGACATGGGATGGGCCGAGCCGGTGGTGCTGGTCTGCCTGGCAGCGGTGGGATTCTGCGCCTGCCGAGCGCCGCGGTGGCTGGGAATCGCCGTCGGGCTATTGATTGCCTCCAAGCAGCACATGCCGCTGGTGGCGCCGGCGACCATCCTGCTGTTGCCGCAGCCTTGGACATGGAAGGCGCTGTGGCAGTTGGCGATTGTCGCGGCCGTTACCTGGGCGGTTGTTTCGCTGCCACTGATGTTGTGGGACTTTGCGGCGTTTTGGCGCAGTGCTGTGGCGATACAGTTGGCCGATCCGTTTCGGGCTGATTCACTCAACTATGCGGCATGGTGGGTGCATCGAGGCGGCGGCGTGCCCCCGCAATGGCTCGCGTTTGTATTGGCTGTCGCTGCCGTGGCGATAACCGTCTGGCGGGCGCCGCGCAGCCCGGCGGGGTTTGCCGGCGCGGTGGCGGTCATTTACCTGTGCTTTTTTGCCTTGGCTAAGCAGGCATTTTGCAACTACTACTTTATGGCGCTGGGCGCGCTGTGTTGTGCGGCGGCGGTGGCGGGTATTGATAGAGGCAATGGCATTATCGCCGATTCCTCCGGCAGACACGCAGCCAATTGAGCACCGAACATCTGCTCAACGTGGCTATGCCGGCCGATACGTTGGATGGATTACGTCCAGCCGTTTGAATAAGTTTTATAATTGAGGCGCAATGACAATAGATGAGACCATGCTAGAGGCCGTTCGGCACCATCAAGCCGGGCGGTTGGCCCAGGCGGAGGAGGTATATCGTCGTGTGCTGGCCACAGACCCGCGCAACGCTGACGCCATGCACCTGTTGGGCGTGGTGGCGCACCAAGTGGGGAAGAACGACGCGGCTGCGGATTTGATCGGCGCGGCAATCAGGTTCAATCCGAATGTCAGCGACTATTACGGGAATATGGGCCTGGTTCTGGCTGCGCAACGAAAACTATCGGAGGCCGTCGCCGCTTATCGCAAGGGATTGAGCCTTCGCTCGGATTTCCCAGAGGCCTACCACAACCTTGGCAATGCGCTGCACGACCTGGGCGAGCTTGAAAAGGCGGCCGATGCCTACCAGCAGGCAGTGAAGCTGCGGCCGATTTACCCCGATGTTCATCGGAATTTGGGCCGGACTCTGAAACGGCTAGGCCGTCCGGCGGAAGCCGCCAACGCCTTCCGACGTGCGGCCGAACAGACCCCGCAAGATGCACCAACGTGGGTAGAACTCGGAGACACACTGCAGGCCGTGCCGGCGATGGAAGAGGCGGTTTCCGCATATCGCCAGGCAATCGCAGCTCGGCCCGATTTTCCCGAGGCATGGAATAACCTTGGCAACGCCCTTTGTGCCTGCGGCCGGATACACGAGGCTATCAGTATTTATCACCGCGCCCGGGAACTCCGCCCCAAAGCTCCTGAGACGCTGAACAACCTGGCCAACGCCCTGTGTTCCATTGATGAAGACGATGAGGCCATCGTCATCTATCGCCGGGCTTTGGAAATTGACGCGAAAGTGCCGGAAATCTGGGGGAACTTGGGGAACGCATTTAAGAAGAAGCACGAGTTGGACCAGGCCGTTGCGTGCTACCAGCAGAGCCTCTCCCTCCGCCCCAAGTGCCCGCAGACCCTGGCCAATCTTGCCGGCGCCCTGCAGGAAAAGCGCGAGTTCGATCAGGCGATTGCGTATTCGCAGCAGGCGCTGGCCATTGAGCCGGACTGCGTGGAAGCCTGCAACACGTTGGGCAACGGACTTCTGGGAAAGGGACAAACAGATGAGGCGATTGCGGCGTTTGAACGCGGATTGGCGATCCGTCCGGACTACGTCGACGCGCGAAATAACCTGGGCAATGCATATTACGCCCGGGGCGAGCTGGACCGGGCTATCGAATGCTACCAGCAGGTATTGGCGCTTATGCCGGATGCGCCCATGGAGCATTGGAACCTGGGCGTGATGTATCTGAGCCAGGGTGACTACGAGCGCGGCTGGGGCGAATATGAATGGAGGTGGCAGGTCAAGGCATTTGGTCTGAAACGGCCGTATGACCGGCCGGTGTGGGATGGGTCCGACCTGGCCGGGCGGCGCATCGTGCTTTATTGCGAGCAGGGGTTGGGGGATGGGATTCAATTCGTGCGGTATTTGCCGCGCGTCGCACAAAGCGGCGGCCGGATTATACTGGCGTGCCAGCCGGAGCTGCGGCGTCTTCTGGAACGAAATATCGGCGGATATGTCGAGCGGTGGCTTGTGGATGGCGACACGCTCCCGGAATATGACGTGCATTGCCCGCTGATGAGTTTACCCGGCGTGTTCAAAACAACCGTGCCGACAATTCCCCGGGCTGTTCCCTATTTGTCAGCCGATCCTGACGCGGCGGCGAAATGGGCGGCGCGAATCCCAGAGTCCGCGCGGCTGAGAATCGGGTTGTGCTGGTCGGGAACACCCCGTCACGTGAATGATCAGAATCGATCGCTCTCGCTTTCGCCGCTGGCGCCACTGGCCAACGTGGGCGGCGCCTGGTTTTGCAGCTTGCAAAAAGGCGAAGCCGCCGCGCAGGCCAGCGCGCCGCCGCCGGGAATGGAACTGGCCGATTGGACCGGCGAACTCAAGGATTTCGCAGATACCGCGGCACTGATGGCGAATCTGGACCTGGTGATCACCGCTGATACATCGGTGGCGCATCTGGCGGGAGCAATGGGCAAGGCGACCTGGGTGATGTTGCCCTTCATACCGGATTGGCGATGGATGCTGGGGCGCAGCGATTCGCCGTGGTATCCGACCGCGCGCCTGTTTCGCCAGCCGCGGCCGGGAAACTGGCAGGAGCCGATTGCTCAGGCCGCCGACGCGCTGCGAAATCTGGCGGAGAAGTCAGGGCGGTGATGAACCTTCAGCAAATGATGAATGCTGCCGTGCAGTTTCACCGCACCGGCCAATTGGTGCAGGCCGAGAGTCTCTATCGAGAGGTGCTGGCGCACAATCCCGATCACGCAAACGGCCTTCAGATGCTCGGCTTGCTGGCGTGTCAGCGCAACCAGCATTCGGCGGGCTTGCCGATGATCCGCCGCGCCATCGCGATCAATCCCAACGTCGCGGACTTTCATGGAAACCTCGGTTTGGCGCTTGCGGGCGTGGGCGATGTGCCTGGTGCGATCGCGGCGTATCGTCAATGCCTGAAGCTCGATCCCAATGCGGCGGAGGCTTATTTCAATCTCGGCAATGCGCTGCGCAGCATCGGGCAACCGCAGGCCGCGATCGAAGCTTATGAGCAAGGTTTGCGCAGGCGGCCGAATCACACGATGAGCCTGAATAATCTGGGCAGCCTGTTGCGATCCCTGGGCCGCATGGATGAGGCCGTTGCCCTATTCGAGCGAGCCATCGCCCTGCAATCCGATCAGTTTCAGCCGTACAACAATCTCGGCAATGCGCTGCTTGCCAAGGGTGAAGTTGACGGCGCCGTGGATGCTCTGACCCGGGCCGTGGCGCTGGCGCCCAAAGACGCCCAGGCGCGAAACAATCTGGGCAATGCACTGTTGGCGCGCGGCGAAGTGGATCAGGCGATCGCTCGTTACGACGAGGCGATCGCTAATGAACCCAACGCCAGCGGCGTGGCCAGCAATCGGCTCTTTGCGCTGCACTTCCATCCAAAGTGGGATGCTGCCGCTATCCTGGGCGAATGCCGGGCGTGGAATGAGCGCTATGGCGAGCCGTTGCGGGCGATGATTCAGCCGCATGAGAATGCGCTGGAGCCGCAGAAGCGGCTGCGCATTGGATATTTCTCACCCGATTTCAGGGACCATTGCCAGTCGCTGTTTACGACGCCGCTGCTCAGGGAGCACGATCGCGCTCAGGTCGAGGTCTATTGTTACGCGAATATCCTAAAAGCCGATTTCGCAACCGAGCGGCTGAAATCCCTGGCGGATGGCTGGCGGCAGACGTCGCACATGAGCGACGAGCAGGTCGTGCGGCAAATCCGCGAGGATCGGATCGATATTCTCGTGGATTTAACCATGCACATGGCCAACGGACGGCCCAGGGTGTTTGCGCGCAAACCGGCCCCCGTGCAGGTCGCGTGGCTGGCGTATCCCGGGACGACCGGACTGTCGGCGATGGATTACCGCCTGAGCGATCCATACCTCGATCCGCCGGGACAATACGACGATTTGTACTCCGAACAATCCATCCGCCTCCCGGAAACCTTCTGGTGCTACGACCCTGGCGGCACCGTGCAAAGCCGCGCGGAATTGCCGGAAGTCTCGCAATCGCCGGCGGCGGGCAATGGGTACCTGACGTTTGGCTGCTTTAATAATATTTGCAAGCTGAACGAGGAGGTGTTCGATCTGTGGGGCGGCGTGTTGCGGCAAATCCGCGCATCACGAATGGTGATCTGGTCGCCGCCGGGAACGGCACAGAGTTGGATTTCGCAGTCGCTTGGCCGCTGCGGCATCGAATCGGGCCGCCTCAATTTCGTGGGGCGCCTGCCGCGGCCGCAGTTTCTCGCGGAGATCGGGCGCGTGGATCTCTGCCTGGACACAACGCCATATAATGGGCATACCACGAGCCTCGACGCATTGTGGATGGGCGTGCCGGTGGTCAGCCGGATCGGGAAGACAGTGGTGGGGCGGGCGGGGCTGAGCCAATTGTCCAACCTGGGACTGTCGGAACTGGCCGTAGCGACCGATGAACACTTTGTGCGCATATCGTGCGAGTGGGCGGCGGATATTTCGCGTTTATCGCAATTGCGGCGAACGCTGCGCGGGCGGATGATGGAGTCGCCGCTGATGGACGCAAGGCGCTTCGCGCGCGGGATGGAGGCGGCGTATCGCGGCATGTGGCAGGCGTGGTGCGGGCAAGCGAAGGCATCTCATTGACATGACGGTTCAGGAAGCGATCCAACTGGGAATGCAGCGCCACCAGGCCGGGCAACTGGCCGAGGCGGAGACGATCTATCGCCAGGTGCTCGCCGCTGATCCGCGCCAGGCGAAGGCGCTGCACCTGCTGGGAACGCTGGCATGCCAAATGAAAAAGCCCGCCGAGGCGGAGGACCTCATCAAACAGGCCATCGCTATTGATCCCACGCAATCCCAGTTCTTCAATAACCTGGGTCTGGCAATGGCGGAGCAGGATCACGTGGATCAGGCGATCATGGCCTACCAGCACGGTTTGCAACTGCGGCCCGATGATCCGGTGTTGCACCACAATCTGGGCCGGGCCTATATGCGGATGGGCCGCATCCAGCAGGCGATCGGAGAATACTCCTTGGCCGTTGCCAGGAGCACAATTACCGAGATCGCCCTGCAGCGTGATCTTGGCGACGCCTATCAAGCGGCCCGGCGCATCCCCGAGGCGATCGCGGCGTATCAGCGCGGCCTGGCTGTATCGCCCGACAACCATGAGTTGCTGAACAATCTCGGCAACGCGCTGTTTTCGTGCGGCCGCGTCGATGAAGCGATCGAGTTTTATCAACAGGCGCTTGCCGTCCAGCCGGATGCGGCGGAAACGTACAACAACTTGGGCAATGCCCTTTCCGCCAAGGGACGCCACGCCGAAGCGGTCGCCATGTTCCGCCGCGCTTTGGAAATCCACCCTGAAACAGCGGAATTATGGACCAACATGGGCATCGTTCTGCACGTGCAAGGCGACCTCTCGCAGGCGATTGCCTGCTTTGAGAAGAGCCTGTCGCTGCGGCCGCAGTCGCCTGCGACGCTCAGCAACCTCGCCGAAGCATTGCACGAGGAAGGGAAACTCAATCGGGCGGTTGCGGTGTATCAACTTTCGCTGGGGCAGCGTCCCAACGACGCGGCCACGTATCACAATATGGGCGTGGCGCTGCGGTCACTCGGACGCGCGACCGAGGGAATCGCCTGTTTCAAGCGGGCGGTGGAACTGGATCCGGCGAATCAGCCGGCGCGACAAAACCTGCGTGAATTGTGCGGAGAAACATGACTGTTCAGGAAGCTTTCAATGCGGCGGTTGGGCACCACAACGCCCGGCGCTTTCACGAGGCAGAGGTGATCTACCGGCAGATTCTGTCGCAGCAGGCCAATCATCACCCCAGCCTGCATCTGCTCGGCACGCTCGGCCACCAGGTGGGTCAGCACGCCCAGGCGATGGAGCTGATCACCAAGGCCATCTCCCTGAGCCCCAATCAGCCCGAATACTACGCGAGCCTGGGCGCGGTCCTGGCAGATTCAGGAAAGCCGGACCAGGCCATTTCCGCCTATCGCCATGCGATCGCGCTGAAACCAACGCTGGTGGGCGCTTACAACAATCTGGGCAATGTTCTCGCCTCGACGGGACAGCACGACGCCGCGATTCAATGCTATCGCCAGGCGATGCTGTTGCAGTCGAACTTCCCCGACCCGTTTTACAATCTGGCCAATCTTTATCGTTCGTTGGGCCGATTCGATGACGCGATCGGGTTGTATCGCACCGCGCTGGTGCTCCGTCCGGATTGGCCGGCAGCGCTGAATAACCTGGGGCTGGCGTTGAAGGAGTCAGGCCATGCCGAGGATGCGGTCGAGTGCTTCCAGCAGGTGCTGCAACGGCACCCTGATTATGTGGAAGGGGTGAACAACCTTGCCGACGCGCTGTGCGAAATGCGAGCGTTCGACGCCTCATTGGCCGCCAGCCGCCGCGCCCTGCAGCTCCGGCCCAATCTCCCCGAAGCGCACAATAACATGGGCAACGCGCTGACCTGCCAGGGACGATACGATGAAGCCGTCGCCGCATTTCGCAACGCACTGGCGCAGCGGCCGGATTACGTCGAGGCCTACAGTAATCTCGGCAACGCCTACTACGGCAAGGGAGAAATTGACCAGGCGATCGCCATGTATCGCACGGCCCTGGCGCTGCGGCCGGCGCACGAGTCGGCGCATTGGAATCTGGGCGTCATGCTGGCCCTGCGCGGCGATCTGGAGGCGGCCTGGCCGGAATTTGAAAAAGGGTGGTTTTCGCAGCGGTTCGCCCGAGAAAGGAGCTTTACGCGGCCCCTGTGGGAGGGCGAGGATTTGCGCGGACGGCTCGAACCCTCCCGTCCCACGCGCATCGTCCTGCACAGCGAACAGGGATTCGGCGACGCCATTCATTTTGCGCGATACGTGCCGCAAGTCGTCGAACGCGGCGGAGAAGTGATCCTCGCCTGCCAAAGCGAATTGCGAAGGCTTTTCAGCGGGCTGGCGAATGTAAGGGAATGGGTCTCGCCCAGAGAGCCGCTGCCGGCGTATGATCTTCATTGTCCCCTGATGCTATTGGGCAAGGCCTTTAAGACGACGCTGGAAAATATCCCCGGCAGGACGCCATACCTCCGCGCCGAGCCGGAATTGAGCGCCAAGTGGCGAGAGAAAATGCCCCAGGACGGCCGGCGAAAGATCGGCCTGATCTGGTCGGGAAAGGAAAATCCCGATCCGTTCCGGTCCATGACTCTGGAGCATTTGGCGCCGCTGGCAAAAGTCGAGGGCATCTGGCTTTGCAGCCTGCAAACCGGCGAGCCGGCCAAACAAACGGATGCGGGGCCGCCGGGCCTGGAAGTCGCGCAATGGACCGATGAGCTGACGGATTTTGCGGATAGCGCGGCGCTGATCGACAATCTCGATCTGATCATTACCGTGGACACGGCCTCGGCTCATCTGGCCGGCGCGATGGGTAAGGCGGCGTGGGTGCTGCTGAAGAGTGTTCCCGATTGGCGCTGGATGCTGGGCCGTAGCGATTCGCCGTGGTATCCAAGCCTGCGGCTCTTCCGCCAAAAGCGGGCGGGTGACTGGTCCGGCGTAATGGACGAAGTGATTGAGGCGTTAAGAGCAGTATGACGATGCCGACTCTGCAACAGGCGCTGGAAACGGCAATGGGTCACCATCGCGCCGGACGCCTGCGCGAGGCGGAGGTGATGTACCGCCAGATACTTTCGGTCGATCCCAGGCAGGCCAACGCAATGCACCTCCTGGGTGTGATCGCATCGCAGGTCGGGCGTCAGGACCTGGTTGAACTGGGCCGACTCGATGACGCCATTGCAGCTTATCAACGGGCCATCGCCCTGAATCCGCGCTTCGCCGGCGCGTACAATAATCTGGGCAATGCGCTTCAGAAGAAGGGAACGTGCGACGCGGCGCTGGGGTGCTTTGAGCGGGCCATAGACCTTCAGCCGGACTCTCCTGACGCGCACCTGAGCGCGGGAAATATATGCCTGGAAAAAGGCCGGCTCGACGAGGCGGTGGCCCGCTACCAGCGGGCGCTGCAATTGCGGCCTGACTGGACGATGGCACACAGCAACCTGGGCAGCGCGTTGCAAAAACAGGGCGCCATGGATGCGGCGATTAGCTGCTTTGAGGAAGCCATCCGCTTGCAGCCGGACTTTGCCGACCCTCACTACAACCTGGGGAATATCTGCATGGAGACGGGTCACATGCAGGAGGCGGTTGCGCGTTATCGCAAGGCATTGGCGCTGCGTCCGGATTGGTCGATCGCGTACAACAACATGGGAAACGCGCTGTGTGCCCTGGGCGAATTCGACGCCGCGACGAAAACGGCCATGCGAGCGCTGGCCTTGTGGCCGGCCGACCCACTGGCGCATTGGAACTATGGGCTGATGCTGCTCCGCGAGGGCAACCTGCAACGTGGATTGCCCGAATATGAATGGCGCTGGCAGGCGCGGGAGCTGGGCCTGCCCAATCCCAATTACCGTCAACCGCGCTGGGACGGCGGCGATTTGCTGGGACGGCGGATTCTGCTTTACGCCGAGCAGGGATTCGGCGATACGATTCAGTTCATCCGCTATCTGCCGAGTGTGGCGGCGCGCGGCGGTCACGTCATCGTGGCTTGCCAGCCGGAATTGCTGACACTGTTGACGCAGATCGATGGCGCACAGCAGTGGATTCCAGCCGGGCAGAGCGTGCCGGAGTTCGATGTGCACTGCCCCCTGGCCAGTTTGCCGGGCACGATGAGGACGGAACTGCAAACCATCCCGGCGGCAATTCCGTATCTGCATCCCGATCCGCGGCGCGCCGCGGCGTGGGGGGAGCGTCTTGGGACGCTGGAAGGCCTGAAAGTTGGGATCGCCTGGGCGGGACGCCCGTCGCATCCGCGCGACGCGCAACGATCGATTTCGCTGGAAAGGCTTGCGCCACTGGCCAGCGTCCCCGGCGTTACGTTGATCAGCTTGCAAAAGGGAAACGCGGCAGCGAAAGGCCAATCGCCGACGCAAAACGCGGGAATACAATTGATCGACTGGACCGAGGAGTTAGCGGATTTTTCGGATACGGCGGCGCTTATCGCCCGCCTGGATTTGGTGATCACGGTAGACACTGCCGTCGGCCACTTGGCCGGCGCAATGGGCAAGCGGGCCTGGGTGCTCCTGCCGATTGTACCGGATTGGCGCTGGATGCTTGGGCGCGAGGATTCACCCTGGTATCCGACGCTGCGTCTTTTTCGACAGGACAAGTATGAGGATTGGTCAACCCCCATCGCGCGGGCGGCGGCGGAGCTTGGCAAATTGAGCGCGGCCAGAGCGCCGCAAGCCATTGAACTATGACCGCAGATCAGACCGTCAGCCTCGGATTGAAGCGCCAGCAGGCCGGGCAATTTGCCGAGGCCGAGGGACTCTATCGCCAGGCGCTGGAGGAGAAATCCGATCACCCTGACGCGCTGCATCTGTTGGGCGTGCTGGCGTATCAACACGCGCGCTATGGCGAGGCTGTTGAGCTGATTAACCGGGCGATCAAGATTAATCCCCGATCGGCGGATTATTATTGCAACCTTGGCCTGGCGCTGGCCGGTCTGGAGCGGTTTGACGAATCGGCCGCCGCGTATCGCCGCTCGCTGGAACTGGATCCGCTGGGATACGAAACTCATTACAACCTGGGGAATACGCTGCGCGACTGGGGCAAGCCCGAGGAGGCGGTTGCGGCGTATCGACATGCGATTTCCCTGCGACCCCAGCACGTGAAGAGCTTGAACAACCTGGGAAGCGTTCTGCGCACGATGGGGCGGCTCGACGAAAGCGTCACGGCCTACCGTCAGGCGATCTCCGTCCGGCCCGATTATTACGAGGCGCACAACAACCTGGCCAACGCGCTGCTGGAAAAAGGCGACAAACAAGAGGCGGCCAAGAGTCTGCGCCGGGCACTGGACTTAAACCCCAGGCGATATCAGCTCTACTGGAACCTGGCCAATACGCTTTTGGCCATCGCGGAGTTGCCCCAAGCCCTGGACGTGATGCACAAAGCCGTGGAACGATTTCCAGACAGTGCGTTTGCCTATAACGACATGGGCCTGATGTGTCTGGCCAACGAAAAAAATGACGACGCGGCCGACGCGTTCCGCCAGGCGCTGAGCATCCACCCGGATTTCTATCCCGCCCAGAACAATCTGGGGCACACGCTGCAGATTCAGGGGCGGATTGCCGAGGCGATCGCCTGCTACGAGCGCGCGATGGAACTCGAGCCCAATACCGCGGCCGTGGCCAGTAACCGGCTTTACGCGCTGCATCTGGTTCTCGAAATCGACCCCGCCCTCCTGTTGCGCGAGCATCGCGCATGGGATGAGAAATTCGCCCGGCCGCTGAAGGAGCAGATCAAGCCGCACACCAACGACCGCTCGCCGGAGAGGCGTCTTAAGATCGGGTACGTCTCGACGGATTTTCGCAACCACGTCGCCGGCTGGGGAGCGTTGTCGCTAATGACCGGGCATGATCACAGCCAGTTTGAGATTTACTGTTACTGTGGAGTGGAGCGCCCTGACGGAGTCACCGAGCTCATCCGCGCCCGCGCGTCCGTGTGGCGAAACGTCGCAACCTGGAGCGATGAACGCGTGGCCGAGCTGGTGCGGCAGGATGAAATCGACATTTTGGTGGACTTGTCCCTGCACAGCGCCGGCAACCGCCTGCTCGCCTTTGCCCGCAAGCCGGCCCCAATTCAGTTGACCTATCTGGGCTACGCCGGCACGACGGGCATGGAGACGATGGATTATCGGTTCTCCGATCCACAGCTTGATCCGCCGGATGCCGATACCAGTTGTTACAGCGAGACCACGGTGCGACTGCCGGATTGCTACTGGTGTTATCAGCCCGCGGGTCCGACGGCGGCCCCGTCGGAATTGCCGGCGGAGAAGAATGGATATGTGACGTTTGGGTGCCTGAGTAACTTTTCCAAAGTCTCCGCGCCCGTCCTGAAGCTCTGGCAAAGGCTGATGCAGCAGGCGCCTGAGGCAAGATTGCTGCTGTATTGCCCGGCGATGCCCAAGCGGAAGGCCCTGGTGGAGGAATTTTCGGCGGCCGGCATCGAGGCGAGCCGGCTGGATTTCGTCGATCGCGTGCCGTTCGAGCGATACATGGAGAATTATCACCGCATCGACATCACGCTGGACCCGTTTCCGTATGGCGGGGCCATCACCACCTGCGACAGCCTGTGGATGGGAGTGCCGGTGGTGACGCTGGCGGGGCGCACCGCGGTGGGCCGCGCCGGTGTCAGCGTGCTGACGACAGCGGGTCTGCCCGACCTGGTGGCGCGCTCGCAGGACGAGTACATCGCGATCGCCGCGAAGCTGGCAGCCGACCGCCAGCGGCTGGCGGAATTGCGGCGAACGCTGCGGGAACGACTGGAGAAGTCGCCTTTGACCGACAAAAAGCGATTCGCGCGAAACGTCGAGGAAGCGTACCGCCGCATGTGGCGGCAGTGGACAGAGGAAAACCCAGCGGGTAATCAGAGTAATCGGGAGTAGTTTGTCTCCCTGAACGAGGGTTGATCATAAGTCATCGAACGGCCGTACCACTATGACAATACAAGAAGCGCTCACAGCCGCGGTGCAACATCACAATGCGGGCCGATTGCAGCAGGCGGAGGGTCTGTACCGGCAGGTCCTTGCCGCCCAGCCCAATCAGCCGGACGCGCTGCACCTTCTGGGCGTGCTGGCCTCGCAGTTGGGCCGCCACGATGTGGCCCTGGATCTGATTAACAAGGCCATTGCACAGAAGGCAGACACCGCTGAGTATTACCTCAATGCCGGCGTCGCGCTCGACGAAATGGGCCGCACTGACGAGGCCATCGCCACCTATCGCAAGGGTCTCAAACTCAAGCCCGACTATCCGCAGGCGCTGTCAAATCTGGGTAATTCTCTGCGCAAAAAAGGCATGGCGCGCGAGTCCATCGCCGCCTGCCGCCGGGCAATTACTCTGATGCCCGATTTTCCCGAGGCGTACAACAACCTGGCCAATGCGCTGCAACTCGTGGGCGAGATGGACGAAGCGGCCAACGCCTTCCGCCAGGCAATCGCGCTGCGCCCGCAGTTTGTCGAGGCTTATGGAAATCTCGGCGGCGTGCTGCTGCATCAGCGCAAATTCGACGAAGCCATCGACTTTTGCCGCCAGGCGGTCCTGCTGCGGCCCAATTTTCCGGATGCATTCAACAATCTTTCCAACGCGCTGCTGGAAAAAGGCGACGTGGATGCGGCCATCGCCGCGGCGCAGCGAGCTTTGTCACTGCGCCCCAATTTCGTCGAGGCCATGTTCAATCTCGGCAACGCGATGATGGCCAAGGGAGACCTTGAAACGGCGGTCTCCTGGTATCGCCAGGTTCTGGCCAATAACGGTGCGTCGATTCACCTCTACAACAACATGGGCAACGCGCTGCATCAGCTTGGCAAATTCGAGGAATCGGCCAACTGCTACCGGCAGGTGCTGACGCTCGATCCCACGTTTCTGCACGCCTGGAACAACCTGGGGAATACGCTCTACGAAATGGCCCAGTACGACGGCGCCACCGTGGCGTGCCGTCAGGCCATTCTGCTCGACCCGACCATGGCAGAGGCATACAGCAATCTCGGCAATGCGCTTCAGGACAGCGGCTTCCTCGATGAGTCGCTGGAAAACTATCGAAAGGCCGTGGAAATGCGGCCCGAGTATCCCGACGCGCACAACAACATGGGCAACGCCTATTACGCCAAGGGAGACCTGGACAACGCCATTGAGTGCTACAAGCGGGCGCTGGCGTTGCGCGAGAATTATCCGGCCTGCTTTAACAACCTCGCCAATGCGTTGTGCGGAAAAGGGCGATTGGATGAGGCTATCGAGACCTGCCGGCGCGGGCTAAAGCTGGCGCCGGATTTCCCTCCGGGACATTGGAGCCTGGGGCTGATGTTGTTGATGAAAGGCGAGATGGATGACGCGTGGCCGGAATATGCCTGGCGGTGGAAGGTGCGGCAATTGCGCCTGAAATTGGAATTCCCGCATCCCTGGTGGAAGGGCGAGCAACTCGACGGCAAGCGCATCCTGATTCACGCTGAGCAGGGATTCGGCGACACCATTCAATTCATCCGCTATGTGCCGCAGGTCGTAGCGCGCGGGGGCAAGATTGTGCTCGCGTGCCAACCGGAGTTGTTTGACCTGCTGAAATCGCAGGAAGGAATTCACTCGGCGGTGACAGTGGAAGAAGTGCTGCCTCAGTTCGACGTGCATTGCCCGATGCTCAGCCTCCCCGAAGTGTTCAAGACCAACCTTGACAGCATTCCCGCCGAAGTGCCCTACCTCAAGCTCGACCCCAAGCGCGTGCAGGCGTGGAAGGAAAAACTCTCCGGCCTCAACGGCCGCATGAAAGTCGGCATCACCTGGGCGGGACGTCCGACGCATCCCAACGATCGGAATCGAACGTTCGCGCTGTCGATGCTCGCGCCGCTGGCCAACCCGGATATCGCGTTTGTCAGCCTTCAGAAAGGGCCCGCGGCGGCGCAGGCGCAAAATCCTCCAGAGGGGATGGATTTGATCGATGTCAGCGAGGACATCAAGGATTTCTACGATACTGCCGCGCTGATCGAGAACCTGGATTTAGTGATCTCCGCGGATACCGCGGTGGTGCACATGGCCGGCGCGCTCAACAAACCGGTATGGGTCTTTTTGCCGTTTGTACCGGATTGGCGCTGGATGCTGGATCGGTCGGACACTCCCTGGTACCCGACCATGCGCCTCTTCCGCCAGGCTAGCCTGGGCGACTGGGCGACGCCTCTTGGCCAGGTCGTTGACGCACTGCAAGAGGAGACCAAAGCCTGGGCCGCGCGCGACCGGTCCTCACAGGGCCGGGTTTCGGCCGCGGTCTGACCGTTGGCTGCCGCTGCGTTGCCATGACCATCATGGAGGCCGCCTACCGGCAGATGTGGCGGACGTGGTGCGAGAAACCATGACGGTTGAGGAAGCATTTAATTCGGCGATGCAGCGGCATCAGGCCGGCCAACTCGCGGAAGCGGAGGCGTTGTACCGTCAAGTTTTATCCGCCCAGCCGAATCATACGGACGCCCTGCATCGGCTGGGAATGCTCGCGTCGCAACTGCGCCGCCATGATCTGGCGCTGGAGTTCATTCGGCGCGCGATCTCCATCCGGCCCAACGCGCCTGAGTTTTACCTCAGCGCCGGCGCGGCCCTGGATGGCCTGGGGCGATTCGATGAAGCGATCTCCTGCTATCGCAGCGGACTGGCGGTTCGGCCGGGTCGTGCGCAGGCAATACAGCTCTTCAACCATCTGGCCAATTCGTTGCGTCAGATCGACAAACTGGAGGAGTCCGCCGATTGCTACCGGCAGATGCTGGCGCTGGACGCTGCTTCATTGCAGGCATGGAATAATCTGGGAAACACGCTCCATTTGATGGGCCAGATTGAAGAGGCCGCCGCGGCATTTCGACGGGCACTGGCCATCAACCCGGCATTTTTTCCGGCTCACAACAACCTGGGAAATATCCTGCAGGTGGAAGGGCGCATCAGCGAAGCCGTCGCCAGTTACGAGCGGGCAATGCAATTTCAGCCGCAAAATGCCGCGCTGGCGAGCAATCGGCTCTTCGCGCTGCACCATCTGCCGGAATACGACCCGATGGCGCTGCTGCGCGAGCATCGCGCCTGGGATGAGCAATTCGCCAAGCCGTTGCGAAATGAAATCAAACCTCATGCCGACGACCGCTCGCCAGATCGGCGCCTGAGAATCGGTTACGTTTCGACGGATTTCCGGGACCACGTGGCCGGTTGGAGCATGCTGGCGCTTCTCAGCGCGCACGATCGCACGGCATTCGAGATTTATTGCTACTCCGGCGTTGAGCGCCCCGACGTTGTAACCGACAGCATTCGCGCCTGCGCTTCGGCGTGGCGAGATGTGGCGCGCCTGACCGACGAGCGACTCGCGGCGATTATTCGTGACGATCGCATCGACATTCTGGTGGATTTGTCGCTCCACAGCGCGGGCAACCGCCTGCTGGCCTTTGCGCGAAAACCCGCTCCGGTGCAGGTGAACTATCTTGGCTATGCCGGCACCACCGGCATGGAGGCGATGGATTATCGCTTCTCCGATCCTCAGCTCGATCCGCCGGATGCGGACACGCGTTGCTACAGCGAGACGACGGTCCGCCTGCCGGATTGCTATTGGTGCTATCAGCCGCCTCGGCCAACGCCCCCGCCATCGGAATTGCCCGCGGAAAAGAACGGCTACGTGACGTTCGGATGTTTGAATAATTTCTCCAAGGTCTCTGCCCCGGTGCTCAAGCTCTGGCAAAGGCTCATGCGTGAAGTCCCGACGTCGAAGCTGCTCCTTTATTGCCCGGCGCGTCCCAAACGGCAGGCCGTCGAGGCGGAATTCTCCGCCGCCGGGATTGACCCGCGCAGGCTGGAATTCGCCGACCGGGTACAATTCGAGAAATACATGGAGACCTATCACCGCATCGACATCGCCCTGGACCCATTTCCTTACGGAGGCGCGATCACCACCTGCGACAGCTTATGGATGGGAGTTCCAGTGGTTACTCTTGCCGGGCGCACGGCAGTAGGCCGGGCTGGTCTGAGCGTGGTGACGACGGTTGGATTGGCGGAGTTGGCGGCGCGATCAGAGGAAGAGTACATCGCCATCGCGGCAAAACTGGCCGCTGATTTGCCGCGCCTGGCCCAAATGCGGCGCTCGCTGCGCGGGCGCATGGAGAATTCGCCGCTGACGGACAAAAATCGCTTTGCCCGCAATGTCGAGGCCGCCTATCGGCAGATGTGGCGGACCTGGTGCGAGAAACAATGACTAACGAGGAAACGCTCAATTCAGCGGTGCGTCGCCATCAGGCCGGCCAACTCGCCGAAGCCGAAGGGATGTATCGCCAGATACTGCACGACCAGCCCAACCAGCCGGACGCGCTGCATTTGCTCGGCGTGCTGGCGTCGCAGACCGGCCGGCAGGACGTGGCGACAACCCTGGTCGGCCGGGCCATCGCGCTGTCGCCGCGAAACCCGGGCTATCACGACAGCATGGGGTTGGTTCTCGCCGCGCAAGGAAAGTGGGAGCAGGCAATCGCGTCTTATCGTCAGGCAATCGCTCTCGATGCCAATATGGCGCAAAGCTACAACAACATGGGCGCGGCGCTTCAGGCATTGGGTCGCATGGAAGAAGCAACTTCCGCCTATGGACGCGCCGTCGCCCTGGGTCCGCAGCGGGCGGAGTTTCATTACAACTTTGCCAACCTCATGAAGGACACAGGCCGGCTCGACGCGGCCGTCGCGCATTACCAGCGCGCCGTGCAACTCAACCCCAATTGGGCTCAGGCTCACAACAATCTCGGCAGCGCATTTCGCCTCAAGGGGCAGATGACAATTGCCCTGGCGTGCTATCAAAAAGCCGTCGCTCTTCAGCCGGATTACGCCGACGCGGTGGCGAATCTGGGCGTGACCCTTGGCGAGGCCGGAGATTTCGAGCAAGGCCTGGCCGCCTGCCGGCGCGCGGTGGAACTGCGGCCGGATTGCGCCGAATTCCTCAGCAATCTCGGAAATACGCTGAATGAGCGAGGCGAATGGGATCAGGCCATCGCCGCGTTGAGCCAGGCCGTGTCCATTAAGCCCGCCTACGCCGAGGCGCACGCGAATCTGGGCAACGCCCTCTTCCGCAAGGGTTGCCTGCCCGAAGCGGAGGCCTGTTATCGCCAGGCCATCGCACTCAAGGCCAACGCCGCGGCGTTTCATAACAATCTCGCCGCGGCCCTGCGCGAGCAGAAAAAGTTAGACGAATCGCTCGAGTGCTGCCGCCGCGCCTTGCAATGGCAAAAGGATTATCCCGACGCGTACAACAATCTCGGCAACGTCCTGACCAGTCTGGGAAATCTCGACGAGGCCGCCGCCGCATACCGGCAGGCCCTGGCGCTGCGGCCGGGATTTCTCGAATCGCTCATCAATCTGGGAAATATCCATTACATGAAAGGTGAGTGGGAACAGGCCGCCGCCGCGGCGAAAGATATTCTGGCGGTCTATCCCGATTGCGCGCAGGCCCATTGGAATCTGGCCGTCATTCTCCTCACCCACGGCGATTTTGAACGCGGTTGGCCCGAATATGAATGGCGTTGGAAATCGCGCGATTTGCGACTGAAAAACCGCTACGAATCGCCAAAGTGGGACGGGCAAGACCTGGCCGGGAAGACGATCCTACTGCACGGCGAGCAAGGCTTCGGTGACACTCTGCAATTTGTGCGTTACCTGCCGTTGGTTGCCGCACGCGGGGCGAAAATCATCCTGGCCTGCCAAAGTGAATTGGCCGCGCTCCTGAAACAAATGACCGACGCGCAGGTCGTCATGGGCAATGACCAGCCGCCGCCACCGCACGATGTGAACTGTTCGCTCCTCAGTCTGCCCGCGACATTGAAAACGACGCTGGGCACAATTCCCGCGAACATTCCCTATCTCGCTGCTGAAGCTAAAAAGGGCGATCACTGGCGTAAACGGCTCGAAGGTGAAACGCGCAAGAAGATCGGCCTATCCTGGGCCGGACGCCCGGCTCATCCCAACGATCGCAACCGCTCTGTTTCGCTGGCGCGTATGGACAAGCTGATCGCTGCGACGGACGCGCGATTCTTCAGCCTGCAAAAGCGCGAAGGCGGCGAACAAGCCTCATATCTGCCGACAGGTCTAACCGATTGGACCGTTGAATTAACCGACTTTTCCGACACCGCCGGTCTGATCGCCAATCTCGACCTGGTCATTACCGTGGATACGGCGGTGGCTCATCTTGCCGGCGCTATGGGAAAGCCGGTCTGGATGCTCATCCCCTTCATACCCGATTGGCGCTGGATGCTGGACCGGACGGACTCGCCGTGGTACCCGACCGTGCGGCTCTTTCGCCAGCCCGCGCTGGGTGATTGGGACACGCCAATCAGACAAATCATTGAGGCATTGGAAAAACCATGATCCCCCCTACCGTGCAGCAAATGATGGAAGAGGCCGTCGCTCACCACACCGCGGGCCGACTGAAGGAGGCGGAGACGATCTATCGCCAGGTTCTTACGCAGAACCCAGTCCATCCCGATGCGCTTAATCTTCTTGGCATGCTGGCGCAGCAATGCGGCAAGCTCGAAGCGGCCTCGGAACTGAACGGCCGCGCGGTCGCGCTCCATCCGGAGGTGCCTGAATTCCGCTACAACTTTGGCGCGGCATTGGCCGCGCAGGGCCGGCTGGATCAGGCGATGGCCCAGTACCGCATGGCGATCGAGCTGCGGCCCAATCACGCCGAGGCCCATAACAATCTGGGCGTGATCCATTACCAATTTGGCGATGCTGAGCAGGCAGTGGAATTGCATCGCAAAGCCATTGAGCTCCAACCTCACCTTGCCAGCGCCTACAACAATCTTTCCAACGCGCTGCTGGCATTGGGCGACGTTGACGGCGCTTTGAATGCGTGCCGGGAAGCGCTGGCGCGCGACGCCAATTTCGCGCAAGCGCATCTCAGCCTGGGAATGCTGCTTCTGATGAACGGCGATTTCACTCAGGGATTTGAGGAATATGAATGGCGATGGAAACTGATGCCGCTGGCCCTGCAAGCGCCGCGGACTTCGCGCCCCTTCTGGGACGGCGGCCCCCTGGATGGCAAGCGCATTCTTATCTACGACGAGCAGGGATTCGGCGACACGATTCAATTCGCGCGCTTTCTGCCACACGTCAACGAGCGCGGCGGAAAGATCCTCCTTGCCTGCCAGCGGGAAATGCTGCCTTTGCTGAGCGGAATGAAGGGGATCGAGAAGGTCTTCGCAAAGGACTCGCTTTGCCCGGAGTTTGATGTCCATTGCCCACTCCTGAGCCTGCCGCGCGTGCTGAAATTAACGCTGGAGAATATCGCTGCCCGTGACGCTTACATCAGCGCCGAAGCCCAGCGCCAAGAGCGATGGAAGGAACGGTTGGGCGAGCACGACGGCCGCTTGAAGGTCGGCCTCGTCTGGGCCGGCCGCGACACGCCCGACCTGCGCCGATGCATGGCCCTTGGAGAGATGGCGCCGCTGGCCCAGGTTGCGGGCGTCCGATTCATCAGCCTGCAAACCGGCCATGCCGCCAGACAAATTGCCTCGGCGGGATTTTCGGTGGGCAATTGGACCGGCGAATTGACCGATTTCGCCGAAACGGCGGGGCTGATTGCCAATCTCGACCTGGTCGTTACCATCGACACCGCGGCCGCGCACCTGGCCGCGGCGATGGGGAAACCGACATGGATATTGTTGAAAAGCGCCGCCGACTGGCGATGGATGAAGGATCGCTCGGATTCGCCCTGGTATCCAACCGCGCGTCTTTTCCGCCAGGAGCGGCGGGGCGAATGGAGTGCGCCGATTTCGGCCGCCGCCGAGGCGCTGAAGGCCGTTGCAGCTAACAAATGCTAACATACCTCCACGGCCCTTTGCCTGGCAGTTATGCCGATCGCCCAGCCCACCATCACCGCCAATGAGAAACGGCTATTTGAATTGCGCCAGGCGGAAGCGCATTACCGTGCCGTCCTTAGCCAACAACCCAACAATCCCGACGCCCTCCATCTGCTGGGCATGGTGGCCTATCAAACCAATCGCCATGCCGAAGCGCTCGGTCTGATCCGCCGCGCCATCGCGCTGCGCCCGGCGGTTGCCGATTACCACTGCAATTTAGGCCTGGTTTACGCGGCGTTAGGACAACCAAACGAAGCGATGGCCGCCTATCGCCAATGTCTGGAAATTGAACCGACGGCGCATGAAGCCCAGTACAACCTGGGCAACGCCCTGCGCGATCTGATGCGACCCGCCGAAGCGCTGACCGCATATCAGGCTGCCTTGAAGCTCCGGCCCGATCATGTGCTGTCGCTGGTTGCCGTCGGCGGCGTGCTGCGCACGATGGGCCGGCGCGACGAAGGGATCGCCGCGTATCAGCGTGCGATTGAAATCTCTCCAGGTTGTATTCAGGCCCATCACAACCTCGGCAACGCAATGCGCGAGCAGGGGCGAACCCTGGAGGCAATCGCCAGCTTCCACCGAGCATTGACGCTGGAGCCATATAGTTTTCAAACGCATCGCCAATTGGCCGACGCGCAACTGGCGGCGGGAATGCGCGACGAGGGAATCCGCTCCATGGGGAATGCGGTCAATCTCTGCGAGGATCGCGTCGAGCCGATCATACGCCTGGGCGGCTTGTGCCACGAAGACGGCGAAATTGGCCACGCCGCCGATTTCTATCGCTGGGCATTGGATATCCGCCCCGACCTGGCGAGCACGCACGTCGATCTGGCTCTAACGCATCTGATCCAGGGCGACTTTGCCCGCGGCTGGCGCGAGTTTGAATGGCGCTGGCGGACTCCCGAATTGGCCCAGCGCGCCGCCGCGCTCGGCAAGCCGATGTGGAATGGGAGCGATCTGGCCGGCAAGCGAATCCTGCTGCATGCCGAGCGCGGCTTCGGCGACACGCTGAATTTCATGCGGTACGTGCCGCTCGTCGCGGCGCGCGGCGGGACGATTTTGCTGGCGTGCCAACCGGAGATGCAGCCGCTCTTCCAACATTTCGCCGATGTGAAGGAATGGGTGCGGGCGGGTGAGGCTCTGCCGCCATTCGACGTGCACTGCTCGCTGGTAAGTCTGCCCGCGGCATTCGGGACGGACCTTGCAACAATCCCCGCGCAAATTCCCTACGTATTCGCCGAGCCGGAATTGTCCGCGGCGTGGCGCGCCCGCCTGCCGGCAAACGATTCGCTCAAAGTCGGGCTGGTCTGGTCGGGTCAGGTCAATCCATTGAAGCGATTCCTGGCCCTGTCCGACTTGGCGCCACTCGCGGAATTCACCAATGTCTGGTTCACGAGCCTGCAAAAGGGCGAAGCCGCCGCTGAACTGGCACAGGCGCCGGCAGGATTAAACATCACCGATTGGACAAGCGACCTGACCGACTTTCGACAGACGGCGGCGCTGATCGACAATCTCGATCTGGTCATCAGCGTCGACACCGCCGTTGCGCATCTCGCCGGCGCGATGGGCAAGCCCGTGTGGCTCCTGCTCAAGAGCGTCCCCGATTGGCGTTGGATGCTGAATCGCCTGGATTCGCCGTGGTATCCGACGATGCGGCTCTTCCGACAAACGGTTCGCGGCGATTGGCAGGCGCCGGTAACACAGGTGGTCGAACTTCTGCGGGCCAAGGCTTAAGGGCCAGGTAGACTAACCAGGGCGTCGAAAGCGATTTACTCATTCTGAATTCTGATTGCTCCGCATTTTCTTCCTCGGCGTCTTTGCGTCTCGGCGTTCATCGCTCTTCTGAACTTCGCCGATCGCGATAATAGCGCGTGACATTCCGCGCCAGTTGTTATAATCCCACGCATGGCTCCGACATTCATCCGGCCCACGGTGCGCGACATGGAAGGGTATGTGCCCGGCGAGCAGCCCGCGGCCGGCACGCGCATCGTCAAGCTCAACACCAACGAGAATCCCTTCCCGCCCAGCGCCAAGGTGATGGAGGCAATTCGCTCGATCTCGCCGGAATCGCTGCGGCGATATCCCTCGCCGCGCGCCGATGGATTTCGCGGTTCGGCAGCCAAAGTGCTGGGCGTATCCGAAGATTCCATCATCGCCGGCAACGGCAGCGACGACATCCTCACCATCGCCACCAATACGTTCATCCCGCCCGGCGGAACCCTCGCCTTCCCTGACCCGACTTATTCGCTCTATCCCGTCCTTGCCCGGATTCAGGACGCCAAAATCGCGCCGGTCGCGTGGGAAAAAAACTGGTCTTTGCCTGTCGATGCTTTGGCCGCGACGCGAGCCGATGCGATCTATCTGGCCAATCCCAATTCTCCCAGCGGCACCTTCGTCCACCCCGCGGCCGTCGCGGAATTAGCCGGTAAATTCAAGGGATTACTGCTGATTGACGAAGCCTACGCCGAATTCGCCGAGGCGGATTGCCTGGGGCTGGTCGCCAAGTTTTCCAACGTCGTGGTGAGCCGCACCATGAGCAAGGCGTACAGCCTGGCGGGGCTGCGGTTTGGTTTCGCCGTCGCCCAGCCGCAGGTGATCGAGCAGATGAACAAGGTCAAGGACAGTTACAACTGCGACGCGCTCTCCCAGGCGGCCGCGACGGCGGCAATCGAAGACCAGGAATATGCCCGCCGCGCCTGGGAACATGTGCGTGCCGAACGCGAGCGCGTCAGCGACGGCCTTCGCCAGTTCGGCTGGGACGTGCTTCCCAGCCAGGCCAATTTCATTCTCGCGACGCCGCCCAGCGGCAACGGACACGAGGCTTATCTGGGTCTTAAATCGCAGGGGATTCTCGTGCGTTACTTTGATCTGCCAGGATTGAAAGACAAGCTGCGCATCACCATCGGCACCGTGCAGGAGAATAACGCCCTTCTTGCTGGGGCGCGCGGATTGGCGGCGGAGAAAGCCGCGTAGAATTTTCCCAACTGATTCACATCATGAAGACTTCAAAGCCCGCACCATCCAATCGCAGCGCCCAAGTCCGCCGCAAGACCCGCGAGACACAGGTGGAGGTGTCGATCAATCTCGACGGCGCCGGCAAGACGGCGCTCAAGACCGGCGTGGGATTTTTCGATCACATGCTCGATCTTCTGGGCCGCCATGCCTTGATTGATTTGAACGTCCAGGCCGAGGGCGACCTGGAGGTGGATGCGCACCACACGGTCGAGGATGTCGGCCTTGCGCTGGGGCAGGCGCTCGTTTCAGCCTTGGGCGAAAAACGCGGCATTTACCGGTATGGGTGGGCGATTGTGCCGATGGACGAGAGCCTGGCCCAGGTGGCGATCGACCTGTCGGGGCGGCCGGCGTTTGTTTTCCGCGTCAACTTCGCCGCCGCCATGGTTGGTTCATTTCCCGTTGAATTGGTGGAGGAATTCTTCAAATCGCTGGCGACTGCCGGAAAGATGAACCTGCACATCAGCGTGCCGTACGGGACCAACAACCATCACATCGCCGAGGCGATCTTCAAGGCAACCGCCAAGGCCCTTCGCCAGGCGGTGAGCCTCGACGATCGCAATTCAGACATTCCCAGCACCAAGGGTACGCTCGACGCGTAAGTCGATGCGGCTTTAGAACATTCCCAGTTGCAGCATCGCCACCTCGGACATCATGTCCTTGGACCACTGCGGTTCCCAGGTCAATATGACTTCGGCGCTGCTCACTTCCGGTATGGCCTCGACCTTGCGCTCGACTTCCCCCGGCAGCGATCCCGCGACCGGACAAGCCGGCGAGGTCAGCGTCATGGTGACCTTCACGGCATTGGCGTCATCCACTTCGATCCCGTAGATCAGGCCCAGCTCGTAGATATTCACCGGTATTTCCGGGTCATATACGTTCTGCAAGGCGGCGATTACCTTTCCCTCAATCACTTTCTTCAGCGGCGGTTGATCGCTCGCCGCAGGCGCGGCCGTTTGATCAGCGACAGCCGGGGGTGGAGGCGCAGTTTCAACTTCGGCGGCATTGGACAACACCGGCAGCGGGACTTTCTGCGCGTCGTCCGCGGAATCCGTCGAGGTTTTTTCGGTCTCTTCAGTCATTTATGCACTATGCACAACCAGTTGGTCGGCCAAAGAACGGATGCGCTTTACCATTCCCGCCAGTCCGTTGCGGCGCTGCGAACTGATGAACTGATCCAGCCCGATGCGCGAAAAGAACGCCTCGACATTGAAGGCGAGAATATCATCGGCCCGCTGCCCCGCGAAGAGGCGCTGGAGCAAGGCGATCAATCCCCGGACAATGTGGGCGTCGGATTCGGCGAGGAAATCCAGGCGATTATCGCCCGGGCGGGCGACGCCGAACAGATGGACCACGCTCATGCACCCATGCACGCGCGTGGCGCTGGTCTTGAGGAATTCCGGCATCGGCGGGAGTTTCTCGCCCAATTCAAGCACGTACTGATTGCGCGCATCGCGATCGCCCAGCGCCTCAAAATCCTCGGCGAGCTGCTCGGCCGCCGCCGCCGGCGACGCCGCAAAAGGTGCGGGGAATCTTAGTTCAGCCGTCGTAACAGGCGCCGGCGCGTTGGATGGCGCCTCCGTTCCGTGTGTATGCCCGCCGATGATTTGCGCCAACGCCGACACCAATGCATCCATATCCTGCCGCGTGTTGTACATCGCGAACGAAGCCCGCGCCGTCGCGGGTATCCCGAACCGATCCATCACCGGCTGGCAGCAATGGTGCCCGTTGCGGATGGCGATGCCGTGCGCGTCCAGCTTGATCGCCAGATCCATCGCGGCTATCGCCGGAGATTCGACGACCATGGAAATAACCCCGGCCTTTTTCGCTGCCGTGCCGACGATGCGGATGCCCCGAATCGCGCGGATTTTCTGCGTCGCGTACGCCAGCAGATCCGCCTCATGCGCGGCGATTCTTTCCAGGCCGACTGATTGAACAAAATCGATTGCCGCGCCTAACCCGACCGCGCCCGCAATGTGCGGCGTTCCCGCCTCGAATTTATTGGGCAATTCCGCGTATTCGGTTTTCTCGAAGGTCACGCTGCGGATCATGTCGCCGCCCCCCTGATACGGGGGCATGGCATCCAATAGTTTTCGCTTTCCGTACAAAATGCCGATGCCGGTCGGGCCGTAGAGTTTGTGCCCGGAAAAGGCGTAGAAATCGGCGTCGAGAGCGCGCACGTCGGTGCGCTGATGAGCCACCCATTGCGCCCCGTCCACCAGCACGACCGCGCCACGATTGTGGGCCAGTTCGATAATCTTCTCGACGGGATTCACGGTTCCCAGCGAGTTGGAAACGTGCACCACCGCGACAATCCGCGTGCGCGGCCCGAGAATCTTTTCGTATTCGTCGAGCAGGAATTCACCGCGCTCGTTCATCGGCACGACGCGGAGCTTCGCCCCCGTTTGCTGGCAGACGATCTGCCAGGGGACGATGTTGCTGTGGTGCTCCATCGCGGAGATAACGATTTCATCGCCGCTTTTGAGGAACGTCCGTCCATAGGAAGCGGCCACGAGATTGATGCTCTCGGTGGTCCCGCGCGTGAAAATAATTTCAGCGTCTTCAGCGGCATTGATAAAGGACCGCACCTTTTCGCGCGCACCCTCATATGCGCTGCTCGCCGCCTGCGACAGCGCGTAAAGCCCGCGATGCACATTGGCGTTTTGGGCCTCGTAATGGTGCTTGATTGCCGTGATTACTGCACGCGGCTTCTGTGTGGTTGCGGCGTTATCCAGATAGACCAGGGGTCGGCCGTTGAAGGACGCGGAGAGTATTGGAAACTCCCGCCGCCATTTCTCGATTTGTAATTCGTTGGCCTGCATGGTTAATGGCCGCCGATTGCAGCGATCGGCCACCGTATTCTTATTCTAGCGCGCCCGTTCGTTATGGTCGCCAAGGTCGGTGATGCGCAGGTCGCGGGGCAGGCCATGCTGGGCGGCGAGGAAATCCTCCAGCCGCTGGCGAACGGCCGCGACGCGAATGCGCCGCGTGATGTCGGCCGCGAAGGCATAGGTCAACAAATGCCGCGCCGCCTCCAGGCCAACGCCGCGGGAGCGAAGATAAAACACCATCTCCTCGTCCACCGGCCCGGTCGTCGAGCCGTGCGTGCATTTCACGTCGTCGGCGTAAATCTCCAGGGATGGCTGGCTGTTCATCGACGCCAGATCGCTCAGGAGCAGCGACTTGCTGGTCTGCTTGCTGTCGGTCTTCTGGGCCGGCTGGCGAACGAGAATCTTTCCCTTGAACACGCCGCTGGCCTGGTCGGATAAAACATGCTTGTACAGTTCATGGCTCGGGCAATTCGGCTCGGCGTGGTCGAGCAGCGTGTGATTGTCCGCGTGTTGGCGGCCGCCGATGACAACCAGACCATTGAGCGTTGCCTCGGCCCGCGGACCGGCCATGACGACCGAGAGATCGTTGCGCGTGAGCTGCGCGCCGAGCGTTGCCGAGTGGGAGACAAAATTGCTTCGCGCGGCCAGCTTTACATGCGTCGCCGCCACGTGAAAGGCCCGCTGCGATTCCTGCTGCAGCTTGCAATGATCGACGCGAGCGTCTTCGCCAACGACAATTTCGGTGACGGCATTGGTCCAGGAGACGCCCGCGCTGCAGCCAACGTAACTTTCCACCAATGACATTTCCGAATTCGCTTCGGCCACAACGAGCACGCGCGGATGAGAAACGGCTGCCACGTCGCCGGCCGTTGAAATCACCAGCACGTGAATCGGCTTTTCGACAACCGCTCCGCGCGGAACGAAAATGAATGCCCCGTCGCGAAGAAACCCGGTATTCAGTGCGATAAACGGATTTCGATCAATTGCCGCGTGCTTTCCCAGCGCGGCCTCGACCAGGTCGGTGTGTGATTCAATCGCGTCCGCCAGCGACACGACGACGGCCCCGCGAGGGAGGCGCGATAGCCGCGACAGCCGCGGATCAAAATGTCCGTTGACCAGCACAATTTCCGCCGCAGCATCGGCCCCGAAAGCGTACTGCGCGGCGACCTGCGACGTTGCGGGGCTGTCGGAGAAATCTGCCAAAACAAACGGCGTGCGCGCGATCGGATCAAAATTGGTGAACCGCCAATCTTCCTGGCGGGCATTGGGGAATCCCGTCGCCTCAAATTTCTCGATGCCGCTCTGGCGGAGGGTCTTCACAAACGCGCCGGCCACAGAAAAAGCCTTCCCGGAGAAACTCCGATAGTGCGAAAGGTGGACCTGTTTATTTTCCACAAGCTGCGTCATGCAAATACCTGAAACCTTTGCCGTCTGACAATCAGACTGCCTGTCCGGCTTCCTTTTCCACCCAGTCGTAACCGCGCTCTTCCAGTTCCAGCGCCAGCGACTTATCGCCCGTCTTGACGATTCGCCCGTCCAGCATGACGTGGACCTGGTCCGGCTCGATATAATCCAGCAGCCGCTGGTAATGCGTCACCAGCAAAATCGCCCGGTCCGGCCCACGCAGGCTGTTGGCCCCATTGGCGACCACTTTCAATGCGTCAATATCCAGCCCGCTGTCTGTCTCGTCCATCAAAGCCAGCCGCGGATCGCAGACGGCCATCTGGAAAATCTCGTTGCGCTTCTTCTCGCCGCCGGAGAAACCTTCATTGACGGCGCGGTTCATGAAGCTCTGGTCCATCTTCAGCAAATTCATCTTTTCCTTGACGAGCCTGAGAAAATCGACTGCGTCCAGTTCCTTTTGCCCGCGATGCTTGCGGACCGCATTCACGGCGGCCTTGAGAAAATAGCTGGTGCTCACACCGGGAATTTCGACGGGGTATTGAAACGCCAGGAAGATCCCCTCGCGGGCCCGCTCCTCGGCAGAGAGTTCCAGCAGGTCTTTGCCGCTATAAGCGACGTGACCTTGAGTGACTTCATAAGTCTCACGGCCCATCAGAACCTGGGCCAGCGTGCTCTTGCCCGAGCCGTTCTTTCCCATGATGGCGTGCACTTCACCGGCGTTGATGGTGAGGTTCACGCCCTTGAGAATATCCCGCCCGCCGGCCACGGCGACGCGAGCATGCAGATCAGTGATTTCAAGCAGAGGCATTAGGCTTCCCCTTGGTATTCCGTTTTATAGTATTCGCAGACGAGGTCTTTCTTATTCGTCGGCTGCCAATTCGGCGAATCTCCTCATCCGTCTCGGCTTTCACGAGTTCCAACGGAATAAGGTCTCTTTCCTGTCGACGTTTTTCGATCATTTGCCAAAAACTCGGATCGGTCATATATGACCAGTCCTCCTCGTCATAGTTCTCCGCGCCGACTACAATCGCAATCGGACGGCCTCGCTCCGATACCAAAATTGGCTCTCGCTGCGCGGCCTTCACTAGGTCACCGACTTCGCCGGCCATGGTCTTAACCGTCATCGTTTTCACGAACGACCTCTTCGGTAGTTTGCTGCGGCTGCTTTCGACGCACCGCTCTAACATATACCCGATTACCGGCTACATCGACGTCATAGAAAACTCGCCAATTCGCTACTCTTAGTTCCCACAAGGGAGGAACAAATGCGAAACTCGGCGCTATCTTCAACAAGCACTTTCGCGTGGCCGAGGCAATATGCGCATCATTATTCAGGTGCCTCTCAATTTCCGCAATAATCTTCTTTCGCTCAAATACTTTTATGGCCTCAATTTCGGCTCTTGCCAACTGCGTGAGAATAATCTTAAATCGAGCCACGGTTCAGTCCGCGCCTCCAAGAACGGCAGCGGGCAAAATTCGGCTCACCCCACGCTCCCTTCCAAACTCACTCCCAGCAGCTTCTGCGCCTCAACGGCGAACTCCATTGGCAGCTCCCGGAACACTTCCTTGCAGAACCCATTGACGATCATGTTCACCGCGTCTTCCAGCGCGATCCCCCGGCTCTTGCAATAGAAAAGCTGGTCCTCGCCGATTTTGCTGGTACTGGCTTCGTGTTCGGCGCGGCTGGTGGTGTTCTTCACTTCGACGTACGGGAACGTGTGCGCCCCGCATTGATCGCCGATCAGCAGCGAATCGCACTGCGTGTAATTGCGGCTGTTGGAGGCGCCTTTGAGAATCTTCACCAGCCCGCGATAGGCGTTTTGGCCGTGGCCGGCGCTGATCCCCTTGGAGACGATCGTGCTGCGCGTGTTCTTGCCGATGTGGATCATCTTGGTGCCGGTATCGGCCTGCTGGTAATTGTTGGTCAGCGCCACACTGTAAAACTCGCCGACGCTGTTATCGCCTTGCAGGATGCAGCTTGGGTATTTCCAGGTGATGGCCGACCCGGTTTCGACCTGCGTCCAAGAGATTTTACTGTTGGCTCCGCGGCAGGCGCCGCGCTTGGTGACGAAATTATAAATCCCGCCGCGGCCTTCCTTATCGCCGGGATACCAGTTCTGCACCGTGCTGTATTTGATGGTCGCGTTTTCCATCGCCACCAGTTCCACAACCGCCGCGTGAAGCTGGTTCTCATCGCGCATCGGTGCTGTGCAGCCTTCGAGATAACTGACCGTCGCCCCTTCGTCGGCAATGATGAGGGTGCGCTCAAATTGCCCCGTATTCTGGGCGTTGATACGGAAATAAGTGCTCAATTCCATCGGGCATTTCACGCCCTTGGGGATGTAGCAAAAGCTGCCGTCGGTGAAGACGGCGCTGTTCAGCGTGGCGAAGTAATTGTCGGAATAGGGAACCACCGAGCCGAGATACTTGCGGACCAACTCCGGATGGTTATGCACCGCCTCGGAAAAGCCGCAGAAAATAATCCCCAGCTCACCCAGCTTTTCCTTGAAGGTCGTCGTCACGGACACACTGTCAAATACCGCGTCCACCGCCACTCCGGCGAGAATCTGCCTCTCATACAGCGGAACGCCCAATTTGTCGTACATCTTGAGCAGCTCGGGATCGACCTCATCCAGGCTTTTCTTCTTCGGCTT
>JBEKYH010000017.1:0-21327 GCA_049511115.1 Tepidisphaeraceae bacterium
CCGGCCATCACCTTATGGTTCACTTCGGCCGCGTCGACGGCCTCAATGACGGTGAATGGAATCACCTTGATATTCAGCTTGGCATCATCCGCCGCATCGCCGCGAACACCGACAAACTGGCCCATCAGTTTCACCGCGGACGCGTCATCACCCTTCACATAAATAACGGTGCGCGACGTGGCCGGATCGACCAGGCGATAGAGCGTTTCCGCCCCGAACTGGAGGCTGGATGGCTCAAGCTGGCCGACAGCGGCGTAGAGATGCACTTCGTTGGCATCGAGGCGCTTTTGCAGTTCATCCTGTTCGGCCTTGAGGACTTGCGACTGCGCGGCGGCCTGGGTTTCCATCTTGGCGACATCCGCGAGCCGCGCCTGGGCGTCGAGGCGAACTTTCAAAATCGCCAGGCGGAAGCCGGCATTTTCCTTGTCGGCGTCGGGGAGGGCGTCGTTTTTGGTCAGGGCTTCATAGCGTTTGGCCAGATCGGCGGCGGGCTGATCCGACAGCGGCTTGGCGCTGGCCGCCTGGAACTCTGTCTCCAGGGCCTGATATTCGGTCTCGGCCAATTCGGCGGGAGTCGGGCCGGCGGGAACCTGCGCGACCGCGGGCTGGGTCGTTGGAGCGGCGGCCGTCGCATCCGCGGGAGCGGCAGGCTGCGTCGTCGGGGCGGCTGATGCGGACTCATCCGCGGCGGAACTGGCGGATGTGGCGGCCTCGCCGGAGGATATCTCGCCGACGGGCGCGGCGTTGGCCGTCAATACGCGCACGGGATCAATGAACTGCTTGGCGACGTAAAGGTAGGTCCCCTGCGGCGGCTCGATCTTGTAATACTCATCCTGCTCGCCAACGATCTTCACATCGTCGCCGGCGTTCATTTTGCCGACCACCGTCGTCTTCATTTCATTCAGCGCGCTGCCGGCGCGGACATTGATGTCGGGGTGGGTGACCCGCCCGACAGTGCCGTCGCCGCGGCGCTCGATGTAGAGCTTGCTGACATAGCAGAAGCTGCCTTGCGGCGGGATGATTTTGAGCCAGTCAAACTTAATCCCCACGACGGTGACCTGCGTTCCCTGCGGGAGCTTCATGGTGGTGTAGTAGCCTTCGCCCGGTCCACTGCGCACGTACACATCGGCGGAGTTGACCGAGCCGGTGAACTGGAAGCGGCTGTTGGCGACGTCAGGCTGCACCTGGACCGCTTCCTGGGCGCGCAAAAGGGGCGGAAATACGGCCAATACAGCAGCCGCAAAGAATATCCAAAGGGGGTAACGTTCCAATAATTGAGGACGAGAACGAACAGACATGGGTGCACCTCCGTGTGCGTCATTGCAGCGTTTTTTAGGCTGCAACGTCCAATTTCACTGCTTTTCGCGGTTCAGACCGCGGTGGTCTGCGATAGACGTTAGCAAACCCCGGTCATTTGTAAAGGGGTTTTGGGCCTCATTTTCTGGTAAGGGGGCGTGATTGACGGGGTGAAACTGGTTATAATGAAAATTGGATGAGGATAATTCCTCGCCACATTGAACCACGGGTTAAGAATAAATGCTCGCGAAAATTCGGAGTCTTGCCATGACAGTCCGACCCACATTGCGTCTGATAGCAACCGCCCTGCTGGTCTGCTTCCTTTCCGCAACCGCGTTCGCCCAGAATGGCGGCGGTGGATTCGGTGGCGGCGGTGGTAACGGCTTTGGCGGTGGAGGACAGGGAGGCGGTGGTTTTGGTGGTGGCGGCGGTGGTGGATTTGGCGGCGGCGGCGGACGCGGCGGCGGGTTTGGCGGCAACAACGGGCAACCTCCCGATCCCGCGCAGATTCAGCAGTTCATGCAGCAGCGCCAGCAGAACATGCTGGATAACCTGAAAGCGCAGCTTGGCTCGACGGACGATGAGTTCGCGGTTCTACAGCCTTACATCCAGTCGATCATTGATTTGCAGACCTCATCGACCGTCAGCCGCTTCATCGGCCAGATGAATCGCTTCGCCCAGCAGAACAACAACGCTCAGAACGGGGCGAATGGCCAAAACGGCAATAACAACAATAATAATGCACCACCCGCCGGCCCGCCCCCAGGATTCGCGCAGGCGATGTTGTCCGCCATCAACGGCGGCAAACCGCCAAATGAATTACAAACGGCCGCCGTTGCGCTACAGGCGGTTATCGACAATCCCGACGCGTCGCCAGAAGAGTTCGCCGGTCGGCTGGCGGCATACCGGGCCGCCAAAACCCGGGCGGAAGCCAAGATGACCGCCGCCGAGGACCAGCTTCGCCAACTGCTGACGCAACGGCAGGAAGCGATCATGGTGTTGCAGGGATACCTGGAATAGTTCGCGGCCGGTTGAGCCGGCGATCCCTGCAAATTTTTTTATTCGACGATTGATCCGCGCCAAGCTGACTATCTATCGCACCGCCCGCGCCCAGGCCAAAGCCGATGTGGCGCATGCGCAAAATGACCTCCGCCAGCTTCTCACCGTGCGGCAGGAAGCCGTACTGACGTTGATGGGCCTCCTGCAATAGCGAAGGTTACTGCTCCATCATTCACTGCCGCGGTAGATCGTGACGACCGCGTAGGCCGGAAGCAGGACCGTGGCGGCTCCCGCGCTTGCCGCGATATCCGGCTGGATGGCGCAGCGTTCCGTCGCCGTACTGCGGACGACATGGAATTTGCGCGCGCTCAGTGGTTTGGGAAGTTGCAGCGCTACTGCGCGCCCTTGTCCGGAGGTATTCACCAGGACGATGGTCAGCGCGTTGTCTTTGTCATTCACGAACGCGCTGGCCCCGAGCGTCGCCGTCTGCGGAGAGACATCGACGCGCTGCGATCCGGGACGGATATAGCGGAAGAATTGCTTCGCACAGGCATATTTTCCCGAATCCCGGGCGGACGCCTCGTCGGGTCCCATCAGGTTTTCCCGCGAGATCGGACCGCGGCCGTCGCAGCATTGCCAATAGAGGATGGCGCTAAAATTGCCGTCCACAAGTCCTTCGTGGATGTGACGTGCGACAGAGAGCGCGCCGTCTTCCTTGCCGTCGGCGCCGGTATGCAGCCATGCGGGATTTTCGCCGGAGGATTCGGTCATCCAGGATTCTTTGCCGAAATGTTGAATGGTATTCCAATAGTCGGTCAAGGCGCGGCCGTCGCTGAGAATATCGACGCCGTTTCCGCCGTAGCCGTGGATGCAAAAGAGGCTGAGGTAATCGGCCGTCGCCGGGTCGGATTCGACGGCGTCGATCCAGCCCATCTGCGCGTTCGTGAAGAATCCGGCGTCGGGCCCGACGCCCTCGGGTCCCATGATTTTTGTGGCGATTTTATCCTTCGCGAATTCTCGTCCCACGGCGGCGATCGCATCGTGATATTCCCGCGGCGTGTACTGGCACGAATTGTACGTCTCCTTGAACATCAACTCGTTTTGAATGCTGATCGCATAAAACGGCGTTCCGCAGGCGCGCTCAAAGCCTTTCACGTAGGCGGCGACGTAGCGCGCGAATTGCTCGAGGTTGTCCGCATCCATTTTCAAATGCCCGCCGCTGCTGTTGCCGGCGGGCGTCAGCGTTGCGCCTGTCTTCATCCAATGCGGCGGCGTCCAGAGTGAGCCGATGAGGAGGAGGCGGTCGAGTTTGCGGGCGTTCGTCGCGCGGATCATCGTCGCGGCGTCGATTCCTCCCGCCGCCGAAAAATCCATGCGCGCGATGTTCGCCTCCAGATCCTCGCCGAGCGGGACGGGCTTGCTCATGTCCTTCCCCAATACCCACGGGGTCAACTCCATGCGGATGATCGACGCTCCCAAATCCTTGGCGTACAAATCCTGGTACCAACTCTGGTCGTAAGGGTGATCCGCCCCGAGGTACAGGCACGCTCCGAAGCCTTCGATGGTCTGGAAGCGGTGGGAGTCGTCGATGGTCAGTGTGATGTCGGCGGCATTGGCGGCAACCGCGCAAAGGGCGCTCGCCAGGACGGAAAGAAAAATCGCGTGACGGCCGATGGGCATAGGGCCGTTCCATGATAACACGCCAAGTCACGCGTCATGGCTTTGCGGGGTGATTGGGAATTCCAAATTGGTCGTTGTTAATGGGTTTGATGGTCAGGTTTACGCCTTCGCAGGTCTGGCCTTCCACTACTGTCACCGTCAGAGTGGTGCCGTTTGGCGCCTGGTCGGCGTGGAGAAAGAATGGGGCAACCTGAATGTACTGCTGGTCCGGGCGGACGAACTTCAACTCAAAATTCCCGTCGCCGTCGGTTTTGGTGGTTGGGTCGTAATAGCGATTTTCCAGTTGGTCGAACGAACTGGCGCGAACCTGTGCGTCGACGGCCGGATGGCCCTGCTCGTCCAACACATGACCGCGAACGATTCCTCCGCGGGTGAGCTTGATGGCGACGCCGCTTAACTCATCCCCCGGCTTGGTCTTGAAGGGCGGGATAACACCGTTGGCCCAGTGACGCCATTCGCGGTAAGCGCCATCGTGAGCCACCAGGTTGTATTGGCCGTCGCCGCTGGCGGGGAGGCGCATGTCGAACGTGCCATCGGGGGCGCTGGCAACGCTGAAGCGTGTGTCGCCGGTGAGGGAATTTCCGCTGCCGGTGAGGGCGGGGGCGACGGTCGCGCCGGCAACTGGCTTTCCGTCGGGATCCTCGCAAAGGCTAATTGCGTGAGCGTAAACCACGTTGGCCGGGTCGGAGAGGATCCCTCGCACCACATCAGCACCAGCCTCCCCGCGCAAGAAGGCAATCATGGCGCATGCGTCTAACACGCAATTCATCGACGGCGGCCTTCGCGCTCGACCTCGCGCCGTTTATCCGCCGCAAACCGATCGCTGCTAGTCGGAACGTGGGAGTAGCGCCCCATAACGGCTTCTGCCTGAGCGGCCTTCGTTTGTTTCCTGGGCGATGCACGTCGCGTTTTTGTCGCGGCTGCCATGTTACTATCTTAGCATACTTTTCTACGCTACGCCTTCGCCTTCCTTGACCTTCACCATCGCCCCCTGAGCGGCGGCCACGGTCTGGGCGATCACCTCGTCGCTGTGGGCCAGGCCGACGAACATCGCCTCGTATTGGCTTGGGGCAAGATAAACGCCGGCTTCGCGCATGGCGTGGAAGAATCGCGCATAGGCTCGGGTATCGCTGCTGGTTGCGTCGGTGAAGTTTTCGACTTTCTTCCCCGCCTCTTTCGTGAAGAACGGCGTCAACATCGAGCCAACGCGATTGACCGTCAGCCCGACGCCCGCCGAGGCGGCCGCGCCTTCCAGGCCCCGGGCGAGGATCGCGCTGCGCGAATCAAGTGACGCGTAGACGCCGGATTCCTTGAGGATTTCCAGCGTCGCCAGACCGCCGGCCATGGCGAGGGGATTGCCGCTAAGGGTGCCCGCCTGATAGACCGGGCCGGAGGGGCTGACCTGCTCCATGAGCTTTCGGCTGCCCGCATACGCGCCGACGGGTAACCCGCCGCCGATCACTTTGCCCAGGCAGGTCAGATCGGGTTTGACGTGGTAGAGGCCCTGGGCTCCGCTCCAGGCGACGCGGAAACCGGTCATCACTTCATCGAAAATGAGAATCGCCGCCTCGCGGTCGCATAGTTCGCGCAGGCCGGCAAGGTAGTGCGGGGCCGGCGGCACGACACCCATGTTTCCCGCGACCGGTTCAACCAAAAATGCGGCGACGTTGCCCTGGTGCTTGGCAAACGCGGCCTCGGCCGCGACGAGATCGTTGTAGGGAACCAGGATGGTATCGCCGGCGACGGACTTGGGAATCCCCGGACTGCTCGGCACGCCCAGCGTCAGCGCGCCGCTGCCCGCCTCGACAAGCAGCCCGTCGGAATGGCCGTGATAGCAGCCGACGCATTTGATGATCTTGTCGCGTTTGGTCGCGGCGCGGGCCAGGCGGATGGCGCTCATGGTGGCTTCGGTGCCGCTGTTGACGAAGCGCACCATCTCCACCGAAGGCAGGGCCGAAACCACCAGGGCCGCCAGTTGCACTTCCGCCTCGGTCGGCGCGCCGAAACTGGTGCCGCGGCCAATCGCCTTGCACAGGGCCGCCTCGACGCGCTCATTGGCATGGCCGGCGATGAGCGGCCCGTAACTGGCGACGTAGTCGATGTAGACATTCCCATCGACGTCGGTGACGTGGCAGCCGCTTCCCTCCTTAATGAAAATCGGCGTGCCTCCGACCCCTTTGAACGCCCGCACCGGCGAGGAGACTCCGCCCGGCATCAGCTTGACGGCTTTTTTGAAGAGGGCCTCGGAACTAGTTAACGATTGACCGGATTTTTTTGCGCGCATGAATGGGTTTGGCCTGTCTTGTCTTTGTCTTGTCTGAGCCGGGATTCTAGGGATTTTTGGGGGGAATGGCAATGGAAGCGGAAAAAGTGCGAAGGGTGCGCTGGTGGCGTTTTGGCGAACTCTTCCTCAACGCGCAATCATGGAAACGTCGCCTTGGATTGGCTTGCCGGTGATGTGGCTGTACAAAACTTCAGGATCAAAATCCACGTCGTTGGGCCAGACAATGGTTCCGATATCGGAATTCACGCTGACCCGCGCAAAGTAGGCCATGTCCTGCAACGGAGCGAAGACGCCGCCTCGGCCGATGATCCATGGAGCGAAATCCACGTGCCCCGTGATGCCATCGGTGAACATCAACTCCAGCCGGTAATCGTGCAGATATCGAACGGATTTTACATCGGGAAACATGGCGGCTCCGATTCAAGAAAGCGGATCAATTTTTCGCGTGGGGCGGTGCTCCATAGTCGCGTTGAAGTTCTCGCGCAACTCGTCGCGGTGCAATGCGGCCCATTCCATTACCATACCCAGCGCCCGCGGCGTAAGCTCGCCCGCGACCAACGTCGGCGGATCGATCAGGATTTTTGCCCTCTGTGAGCCATATCGCGCGTGAAAATGCGGCGGTTCGTGGTCGTTGTAGTACATCGCAATCACAATTCCGAAGAATCGGCTGATTTCGGGAATATCGGCATGAAATGATATATGCGCGAACGTGCGCTGGCTAGTGGAACTTTGGTTTGACTGCGATGTGGACAATCCTCAATCGGCGCGGGTGATGGAAAAAGCGGGAATGCAGCGGGAGGGAATTCTGCGCCGCTGGATGATCCTGCCCAATGTCTCATCCGAACCGCGCGATTGCATCGCTTATTCAAGAGTCAGGGACTACTCACCGTCTTCCTGAGATTCATTCAGCCGGTAACCCACGCCGCGGACAGTGTGAATGAGCCAGCTTGCCTTGCCGAGCTTTTTGCGGATGGCGGTGATGTGCACGTCGATGGCCCGATCGGTCACGAACACGTCGGTGCCCATCGCCTTGTCCATGAGCTGATCGCGGGTGAGGACTCGGCCGCGCGCGCCGACGAGCGCAACCAGCAATTTGAATTCGGTCAATGTCAGCTTGACCGGCTCGCCTTCGACGTTCACCTCGTGTTTGGATGTGTCTATCGACAAGGGGCCGGCAGTGAGCGATGCGCCGGCTTCGGCTTCGGCGCCGCCGGACGATTCGGCGCGGCGCAAAACCGTTGCCAGACGGGCGAGAAGAATTTTGATGCTGAACGGTTTGGTCACGTAGTCATCGGCGCCCAGGGTCAGGCCGACGACGACATCCGTCTCCTCTCCCTTGGCGGTGAGCATGACGATGGGAATGTGAGCGGTGCGCGTGTCGCCCTTGAGCCGGCGCGCGACTTCGGTGCCGTGAATTCCCGGAAGCATCAAGTCGAGGATGATCAGATCGGGCAGCTCGCGCGTGGCGATCTGCAGGGCTTCGGCGCCGTCGGTGGCCACTAGCGCATCGTAACCATTTTTGGTCAGGTTATAGCGCACGAGATCGACGATATCGCGCTCGTCGTCCACGACGAGAATCCGGCGCTTGGGCTGGCCCGGGCCTCTGGCCAGCCCGCCGGACGACGGATTGGCCTGTCCGAAGGAAAGTCGCTGCGAATCGGCGCGCGTCATGAGCATGCTCCATCCCCAGTTAATGGTGAGTAAAGCATCTTCGGCGGCGAGGCCGCGTCAAGACGCTTAACATGCAATTAGCGCTCGGTGAGCCGACCAGATTGCGGCGCACGCCATTTCAACGCGGGCGGCCCCTTTTTGTATGGTTTATTGCCCGATATACTATTGTTCTGGGCTGGTGCTCTGGGCTGGCGTCAGCGGATCGGTAAACAAAGTCACTTGGCGGAGAATTATCTCATGGCTCATATGGAAGAATCGGCGGCAAATCAGACGGCAGGCATGAATCGTCGCGACTTTGTCGCGGCGGCGGCTGTAGCGGCGGCGGGAATCGGAATTCTGGCGGTAGGCCGGACATCCGCCCAGACCACGCAACCCTCCTCAAGCGGGATCGACGTGGGGGCCAAGACGGATTATTCCAAGGATGGCCCGGTCATGACCTGGGCGGTGGCCCCCAACCATCTCATCGTGATCCGCGAATCCGGCAAGCTTTATGCGACCACCAGCAAGTGCACACACAAGATGTGCGACGTTAAGGATGATGGAACACAATTCACCTGCCCCTGTCATAACAGCGCGTTTGGTTATGACGGCGAAGTGACGAACGGCCCGGCCAAAAAGCCCCTGCCGCGGTATGCGATCTCCGTCAATGGCGACGGGCATGTGATCGTTGATACTTCCAAGCAGTTCGCCACCGACGATACCTGGACCGATCCGGCCAGCTTCGTGGCGTTGAGCTGATCGGCTCGATTGTAACGCTTTTGGATTGCAGCAAAACTCCTGTGCCAACAAAAATGCCCTGGCGCCAGATGCCAGGGCATTTCATTTTGGTCTGTTATTGATCCGGTCGATCAGTTGCCAGGGTTGTCGGCGAGCCATTTCTGGGCGTCGGGATCTCCGGCGTCGGCGGCCTTTTTGTACCAGGCGCGTGCCGCTTGCATATCCATCGCAACGCCAATGCCGCGCGAGTAACAATCGCCCAGCCAAGTCATCGCGCCCTTATTTCCAGCCGCGGCGGATTTCATCAGCCAATTAATTGCCTCAGTATAATTCTGTGGCACGCCCTGCCCTAAAATCAGCAAGACGCCGTAGTTAGTCATGGAATTGAGATTCCCCGCCTGGGCGCCCTTGCCGAACCATGCCGCCGCCTGAGTGGTATCAGCGACGCCTGGCGGCCCGTTCAAATAGAGATTGCCCAGGTTATACATCGCCTCGGCGAACCCGCCGGGTGTCGTCGCTGTGGGTTCAGCCGCTTTCTTATACCAGACGATTGCTTCGGAAAGGTCCTGTGAAACGCCCCAGGCATTCTGATACATCCAGCCGATATTATTCATCGCGGCGGCGCTTCCCGCGTCAGCCGCCTTCTCATACCACTTCATGGCCTCGGTGTAGTCCTGCGGCACGCCGAGCCCGCTGGAATAGAGCCAGCCAATCCCTTTAAGCGCGTCAGGATCGCCTAAAGCGGCAGCTTTTTGATACCAATCCATTGCCTTGGCGTAATCCTGCGTTACGCCGCCGGCGCCGGTCTGGTATTGATAGGCGATTTCCGTCATGGCGCTGGCGCGCGCCAGTTCATTAATCTGGGTGGAATGTTCGGTGAGCTCTGCCCAAGAACTATGCCCCCAGTAGATCGCCCCCATTAAAAGGGCTCCCAGAAGCATATAAGCGAAAGGCGAACTAACCGTTTTCGCTTTCTTGCTCATCGTAACTTTCATGGCGCGGCGGTTTGCCAGTTTGACTGGCTTATCGGCGGTCGTTTCCATGGATATCACTCACAACAACTAGGACAACTTTGCGGGTCGAAGCGCTGACAAATTCGCCATTTTTGCAAACCCAGCCATTTTTTTGCAGCCGGATGGATGGCGGGTTGCATCATACCTTCGAACCCGGTCATTTTTCCAGCAAAAAATCCGCCGCCTACTTCTTCCCCTCCGACTATCGCCCGTTGTTGTGCCTGGCACCAGTGGGACGTTCCCTGTTTCCGTCATAGGAGAAATCTCCTATCGGATCATTCTGCATTCATAACGAGATTGTGGGGCGGAAATTCCCGGAAAAATCGTTGCAATCCTCGCAGGCGGAGTTTCCCAAACAAAAGCGAAGGCTCGGCACCTAGCCCGGCTTTTTGGCTGGGGCGATGCGCTCCGAATCTTCCGGGACGGCGGCGAGTAGTTTCTCAATCACCTGATCCGGTCCGACCCCCTCGGCATCGGCGTTGAAGTTGGTGAAAAGCCTGTGCCGCAGGACCGGTTTGGCAACCTTCCGCACGTCCGCGCAGCTCACATTCAGCCGCCCGTTGAGAATGGCCATCGCCTTGGCCCCCAGGACGAGGTATTGGGCCGCCCGCGGTCCGGCCCCCCAATTCAGCCAATCGGTGATAAAGGTCGGTGAGCCCTGTTCGCGCGGACGGGTGGCGCGGGCCAGGGAGACGGCGTAATCCACCACCAGATCGCTCACCGGTAATCGCCGCAAGGTCTTTTGAACCGCGAGAATGTCGGCCGCTGACAACACCGGCTCGACCTCGCGGTCCAGATCCATTGTCGTGGAGCGGACGATCTGCCGTTCTTCATGTTTGGACGGGTAGCCGATGTTGACCATGAACATGAAGCGGTCAAGCTGCGCCTCGGGCAACGGATAGGTCCCCTCCTGCTCGACGGGGTTTTGCGTCGCCAATACAAAAAACGGCGGTTCCAGACTATACGTCCGCCCGCCGGCGGTGACCTGATATTCCTGCATGGCCTGCAAAAGGGCCGATTGCGTCTTGGGCGGCGTGCGGTTGATCTCGTCAGCCAGCACGACATTGGCAAAAACGGGCCCCTTTACAAAGCGGAACTGGCGCTGACCCGTGGCCGGGTTTTCTTCGAGAATATCGGTGCCGGTGATGTCCGCGGGCATCAGATCGGGCGTGAACTGGATGCGGTTGAAATTCAGTTTCACCGCCCGAGCGAGCGTTGAGATCATGAGCGTTTTCGCCAGTCCCGGCACGCCGACCAGGAGGCAATGCCCGCGCGAAAACAGGGCCGCCAGCAGCGACTCGATCACATCGTCCTGCCCGATGATGACTTTGTGCAACTCCGCCAGCAGGCGCGTCTTCACCGCGCCAAATCGCTCGATGAATTGCCCGTGCGGATCACTGACCGGTGGTGTCGATGCCTGCGGCAACGGAATACTCCTCTATTAGGTCAGCGGCCGATTGTAACCGTCGCGACGCCGCCGGGCGCGATCGTCAGGGATTGTATGTCAATGAGTTTGAGCGACGCCGCAGGACTTGCCGCATTGGAGTCCGCGGCGCGACCGATGACCAGATCGCCGGTTGGCGCGCGAAGGATTGTAAAGCGGCCGTCGTCATCGGTGCGGGCGCTGAAATACAACCGGGGCGTGTTCGCGTCGCCCGTCATCCCGCTGCCAATGCCGACGTAGACATCGCGCCCCGCGCCGGGCTGTCCATCCATCAAAAGCCGGCCGTCAATTCTCCCCCAGCGAGTCAGCGACAGCGTGGCGCCTTTGGCTAAGTTGTCCTGATCCGCCAGCGCATAGCCCGCTGCTCCGATGGCCGCGACCAGATACTCCCCCGTCTGCTGGGGCAGATCGAACTTTCCATCGGGGCCGGTGATAAAAGCTGTTTGCCGCCGCGCCGGCACGCCACCCGCCAAGGCCACGGCCTGGCCCGGCCGAATCAATATCATCGACATCTGTGCGGCCGGCGTTCCATCTGATGCCAGCACTCGACCGATCAGGTCCGCCCCGCCGCGGCGCAGGGCAAAGTCATGTCCTCCCGAGAGCAAAACCGGCCCGAACGTCCCCGGGAGATATCCCTTGGCTTCGATGCGGACGAACCAGCCATCCACCACGCCGTCAAATCCGCCCAGCGTCATATCATATCGGCCGGCCTGAAAATCACGGGCCGTCGCGGCGTCGAACATCGGCTGCTGATACGGCCCTCTTCTCGCTCCGGTGGTGATGGTGAACTCGGGAACGGGCTGGCGCGTCACCGCGTCGATCACGCCGCCGTATATTTGCGGCTCCTGCGTCAGCGTCACGTTGGCTTGCGTTCGCCCCGGAGCGAACAGGAGCATATCGGACGTGTACCCGACGTCGGATACACCCAGCGTCAATTGATCCGACGGCGCGTTGTGAATGACATAATGGCCCGCCTCATCGGTCAACGCGGTGAGGTTGATGGAGCTGAATCCGCGCCAGTCGCGCAGAACCAGCACCGCCCCGTAGATCGGCGTCCCGAACGTATCACGCACCGTGCCGCTGAGCGTCCGACCCTTGCGCAAGACGACATGGATCGGAGCGGCAGAAGAGTCGGCCGTAACCGTCGCCAGGCCCGGGGCGTAACCCGGGGCCAGCGCCGTCAAAGTCAGGTTGGTTCCCGGGACCTGCCCCGGCAGGATGAAATTGCCGGTCGTATCGGCCTTGATCGCAGCAGCGGTGGCGGTCCATTGCTGGGCGGTCGTGAGGCTTGCGCTGGGAACGGGCTGGTCTTGCTCATCCACCACCTGTCCCGTCACATCAACATAATGTGTCAGCACCAATAGCGCCCCTTGATCCAGCAGCGCCTTCACCGGCGGCGCCGCCTGCGTCAGGGGCAAAAAGCCGTCGCGGGTAACACTGAGGCGCACGCTGTCCACCGCGCCGACGGGCGTTCCGCGGTAGCTCCAATGTCCCTGGGGATCGGTAACAACAGTCGGGCCGCGGCCTCGCCCGGCGCGCCCGGGACCGCCGCGCCCGCCGCTGCCAATCCATTGGATGGACACCACCGCGCTTCCGACGGGATTTCCGTGCGAGTCGCGCACGACGCCGCCGATGACCGCGCGCGCCGCTTCCGCCGGCCCACCCGCTTTCATGGGGGCGTCACCGGCAATGTCCGGCACGACCACCGCGCCATCATCCTGCGCCAAATAGCCGCGAATCATCCAACCCACAGTCCCGGCCGACGCCGCTACAACCACAACACCCAATGCCAGGCAGACAATCATCGCCCGGCGACTGACCTTCCCGCGGCCGACTTGTTCATCTCTTTCGGGCATTTCGGCTCAGTCCTCAGTCCGCGGCCGTCAGTCCTTTGTCTTAGTGCGACACCGCATACATGAACAAATCCACCCCCAGCTTCAGCGAGTCGTCGTCGGCATACCCCTTGTCATACGCACGCGGAAGCTGTTCCCAACCCGCGCTCATGCTCAGCGGCGAATAGATCACCGGAAGCTGGCCGTCCACGTTGATCACTTCCAGACGCGGGGGCACGGCGTCGCCGAACATTTGCCGGGCCAGCGGCGCGAGCTTGGCCTGCCGCTCGTCAAAGACATAGGTGAACAGCGGATGGTCCTGAGGCAGCGGCGTTAAATCCTTATCGGGGTAAATCGCCTTGATCTCGCGGCGAAACGCCTTGTCGAATTCACTCGCCCCGATCACGTCGTCGGCCACCAGCGTGCCGCCGCGGTCAAAATAGCCGCGCAGTTTTTTTCGCACATCGTCGGAAAAGGCAAAGTCGCGCTGGCCGCTCATGTACAATACCGGGTAGTCGTACAAATTCATCGTCGCCGGATCGACCGCGACCCGCTTGAACTGCACGCGCAGGGTCGTCGTGGAGTCGATCATTTTCAGCAGGTTCGGCAGCCCATGCGGCGTGGGGTCCCAATCGCCGTTATGCACGATCTGCCCCAGCACCAGTTGATCGCGCGTCTTGTCCGACGCCTGCTGGTAAATCTTGGCATGGGAGAAAAACCGCCCGTATTGGTACTCCGCCAGGGCGTAGGTGACGATGTTGCTCCCCAGTTTCAGGGCGTCGCCTTGATCGTAAAGGACGCCGCCGGGAATCGGGTGGGCGTTGGCGTCCCAGCCGCAGGAAAGGTCAATCGGCGAAAAAATGACCGCCGCTCGCGTGCCGATGTTGATGGCTTCGAGCAGCGGCGGAATTTGCTTCCATGGGTCAGTGCCCACGCGCACACGCATGGAGTCGATGTTGTAATAGCTGGAAAAAATCGGATGGTCGGTGGGCAGGGGCGCCATTTCCCGGTCGGGGAAGATGCGCCGGATTTCGCTCACAAAGCTTTTATTGAACTCATCCCTCCCGCAATTGCTGTGGACGACCCAGGTGCCGCCGTCCATGAGGTACTGCCGCAGCTTCAGAATTGTCGCGTCGTCAAATTTCGGGAGCGGCTTCCATCCTGTGAAATAAAGGATCGGCAAATCCGACGGGTCGTAACTGAATTTACTGAAATCGGTATCGACGTAGCGGTATTTCTGCCCCAGCGTGTTGTTGGTGAAGTCCACCCATTTTTCGATATCGATAATGGTCGTTTGCCAATCGAGCCCGCTGCCGCGCAGATCTGACTGCGAAAAAGTGACCGACCCGATCAGCGCCGGCGGCGAAGGCTCGCGCTTTTTCTCGCTCCGCCTTATGGGCGTCCCCGGCAGCGGCAACGGCGGCATCCCTTCCCCTCCGCCCATTCGTTGCGGCGTGGCTTTGGGCGGAATGTTGGCCTTGGGATTGACGAAATCATCCCCCCACGCCGCCGAGGCGAACAAAAGAAGCGCGATCGGCACAACCAACCGGGGGAGCTTCATCATGGTAATAATACCGCAATCCGGTCAACCGGTACGACAATTCTACTGGATTTAACGGCAGGTCCGCTGAAATATTTACCCCCAAACCGGGATTCAAGGCTGGGTCTCCATCCCCCACTTCAACCCCGCCGCATCCAGGGCGCTTTGCAATTCCCGCACCGTGCCCAGACGCGAATCGGCCCCGCTGACGATTCGCACCGCCTCGGGCGAGCGCCGCCCCTGGCGTGCCTCGGTGATGACCTGATCGAGGTCCACCTGCCGCTCACCGGCAAAATACAAATCCCCCCGAACCACAATCTCCAGCGGCCCAACCGCCGGCCCCGGCGAAGCTACCACCTCGTCCACTTCGGCTGAGCTACTCACCCCCGCCCCCACCCCCGGCAGCAACCCTCCCCCTCCGCCCCCCAAATGACTCAACACCCACGCCACAAAAAAGACGATCAAAGCGAGTATCGACCCCCGCCACATCATCTTCCGTTTAAATGCGCCCGCTTCCACGCTGATACTCCCTCACCCCGCCACCGCGGGTCCGCAACATCTCGCCTCATTCACCTTGTCACCCGGTCACCTTGTCGTCTTTCATCCTCCGCAGTCCTCGCCCTTCAGTCCTACTCCTCCAGCAACCCTCCCTCGACGACGCGAAACTCCACCTCCCCGCCCCACGCGCCCTTGAGCCGTTCATCAGCCGCGGCCGCGTTGAGGTCGGCAGTCGTTTCGTCCAAAGCATCGCGCCGCACATTCCCCCAGGTGAGTAAGAATATGCACGGACTCGACGGTTTTGGCGAGTACTTCATTGCCTCGACGAGCTGCCGCACAAAATCATCCCGGTCGCGGGGCTGGAAGACTTTTTTCTGCGTCGCGGAGGTAATCAGAACCGATCCATCGGGATAGACGCTCTTGTTGCCGTTGAGGTGAATCTCCCAGACCTCAAACAGATTATGCTTTTCGCCGGACAAAAGCTGGTCGCGCTGACTTTCGACGGCTTTGCGTTTTTGCGCCTCCATATCAACCGCGCGCGCCGAAACACGTTGCATTTCCAGGTATTGCACGAAAACGAGTATCAGCAGCAAATCCAGGAGGCTGGTGAGTTGCAGGATCATCCGCCGCCGGAAGATTCCGGGTCGGGCCGGTCGCGGGCGAAGCTGGCCGCGGATGCCGATCATGAAGGCTTGGTCCCCAGTTGCGTCTTGGCCGCGGAGATCGTCTCGCGCACGTCCCAGCGATGTTCCAGCAGCCGCTGAAACGCGGGTTCCAGCGCCGCGTTCACCAGCAGCAGGACAATCCCGCAGCCAATGCCCGCGAGCGTGGCCCAGATGCTCCCCGCGAAATTGCGCACAATTCGCTCGCTGGCCAGGCTCGCCGCGTCGTCGGCGCCAGGGGAATTCAGGGCCAGGCCGATGGCCAGAACGGTCCCCATGATTCCCAGCAGCGGGTAAATCTCGATCGACGTGCGCGCGATGCTGTAAAGCGTCTCAAAGCGCGAGGAGCGCAGATAGGTCTTGCTCTCGTCCTTGGCCAAGATTTTTTCGTAGAGCTTCTTCTGATCGTCCCCCCGCGCCGGATCGCTCAGCACTTCGCGGATATTTCCCAGAAACGAATCAACGCGCTCGTCGATAGAAGCATCCGGGTCCTGGTCGGCATGGCTGGAAAAGCCCCGGGTTAGGTTCTCCAGATGCGCCGCCAGCCACTGGGCCTGGCGGCAGCGCTGACGCCACAACCAGGCAAAACCAAGCATGTGCGCGAAGGCCAGTAGAAGGATGAACCAGTAGAAATGATCGCAGATCGCCTGCATGACCGTCCTTGGATTCTCAATCGTATCGGAGCGAATGCGGAAATGGAACGGTTGAAGCAACGTTTTAGTGAAGAGCCGTTTAGTGCGCGCCGGACGAATTGGCGGCGAAATTGGCGGGTGTCACATCCTGCACATCAATGAAGGCCGTCGCCGGGCGGGCATCAGGTTTGAGGGTCGTCATCTTAATATTGTCGAGCTTTATCCCACTGACGTGGCGGGCGTAGATGCCAAAGGCAGGGATGATCGGGCCGAACATGTCATATTCGGGATAGGACGATTCCTCTTCGGGCAGCGTAACGGTTGCGGCCTTCGCCGGAGCGCCACCGGGTAGTTCCATCTGAATGTTCTGCAAGGTGACGCCCGCGATGGGGTGGTGGGGAACGCCGTTGATGAGCATGCCGACCATCCCTATGTTTTTGGCGGTCACATTTTGAATCGTGATGCCGGTGAGTTGGCCGGGGGTCGTTTTGGGCTGCTCACCCTGGCGGAAGATTTTGAGGCGCGAGCCGAGGCGCAGGCTGATCGGCACCCCCACGCCGTCCATGGTGAGGTCGTGGATGTTCACGTGGCTGAGGTTTCCGCCGTCAACAGTATAGAGGGCAATGCCGGCCATCGCGGTATTGCTGATCTGGCAATTGGAGACATTGATGTCGTCAAACCCGCCGATGGATTCGGTGCCGAGCTTGATCGCGTTGGTCCGGGTGGAGAGCTTGCAATCACTCGCGGTGATGTCGCGGCACAGGCGCGTGTCGCTGGTGGATTTGATGACCAGTGCGTCGTCGCCGCTGATCACGTCGCAGTTGTGCACCTGGAAGGCTTCGCTGGAATCAATATTGATGCCATCGTTGTTGCGCAAATTTTCGTCGCGGGAGCGAATGGTGATGCCGTCGATGACAACCCCTTTGGACTCGAAGAAATTCAGCGTCCAGGCCCCCGGATTTTCCAGGTGCACATTTTTCACGCTGACATTCGTGCAGCGCACCCAGCGCACCAGAAATGGCCGCATGGTGTAGCTCTTTTCGCTCGCGGCCAGCCTGGCCCCCTGCCCGTCGACGGTTCCGCTTCCCTCAATACCAACGTGGTCGGCATCAACCGCGACGATGAGTGCGTGGCCCAGCGGATTGCCGGCCCCGTCGATGAACGGATCGACATTGCGGTAATCAGCGGCGTTGGTGCTGCCGAGCAAGGTGGCCTGATCGTCGAGTTGCAAGGTGACGTTGCTCTTGAGCTGGATCGTGCCGGTGAGGTAGCGGCCGGGGGGAAAGTGAATCGTGCCGCCGCCGGAGGAGGAGCAGTCGTCGATGGTTTTTTGGATGGCGTTGGTGTTCAGCGTTGTGCCGTCGCCGAGGATGCCGGATTTGGTGGCGTCGATTACGGTGACCGGGGCGGCTGCGACGGGCAGTGCCGCGAAAATAACACTGAGCGAAGCGAGCGACGGCCAAATCGCGGCTTTGAAACGAGCCATATGTTGAAGGATATGGCGCTGTCTGCGGATTAACAACGCTCACTTGATTGCGAAAGTTTTGTGAGCATTGCCGTTTTTTGGCCGCCCTAATTCCCGGCCACGGTGATATCCGGAATCTCCAGCGGCTTATCCGCCACGTCGGGGGTGATCGGCGGCATAGTGAACGTGGCCTCCGCCCTCTGACCTCCAACCTCGCCGACGCGCTGGAGCGTCAAGTGAATCTGATAATCTCCTGGTTGGACGCCCTCAATATGAAACGTGTTGCCACCGCCGTATTCCAGGGCGTACGCCGCAGTCGCTGGCGGCATAATTGGGTGTGATTGAAGGTACTCCCGTCCAGCGGGCGTGGCAGCAAATTCCCTCGTCCACGCGTCGCGCACTTCAGCAGAGCCGGTTTTCACGGCGTCAGGCATTGGGAGGATGATGGGGACCGTGGGAGGATTGGTAACAGTGGAGCTAACCACGTACTGACCGCCAAGGACAGTATCCGGGAGGATGACTTTCACCAACACCTTCCGGCCGCCGCTCAGATTTACCACGACCGTCTTCCCTGGCTCCACCATGGCCTGCACAAGCTGTGTCACTCCCGAAACGCGGACCTGTGGGTAATGTGGAGCCATTGTCTGCGAAAATCGACGGAAGATGAGGGCGCGCCCCGGCTCCACCTTTTGGAAAGTGAAGCGCCCGCCGGCGCCAAGGTGTACGACCCTGACCGTCCCACCCTGCGATTCAGGACCGTCCGACGGATTATTGAGGATTGAGTCCTCAACGATATCGCTTCCTTCCGCCGGCTCATTTCCAAGCATTACTCGCCCCTCGACGCTGCCCCAGGCGAGCAGATGAATATCGGCGGACTTGGCGATTTCGTCCTGATTGAGGCACGCGAAGCCATCAGAGTTACAGGCCTCGATCAAAAACTCGCCTGTTTGCGGGGAAAGGTCGTATGTGCCGTCGGCCGCACTTGCCGTGATCCTTCCCGCACGGTCCATAAGGACGTCGCCGTTGTGTATGTACACGGTCGGTCCCAGACTGGGAATCTCCGCCGCCACGCGAACGTCGGCCGCGGGCTTGCCATCAATCCCGTAAACATGGCCGACGATGTCCTTGGCACGCGTCAATTGGAAATCCACAGTCCCCGAGCCGTATTGCACCTCGGAAACCGCTGGTAAATAGCCGTGGGCCTCGATGCGCACGTAAGAGGGACATGGTTGTGGAACCGTGAAGACTAGCTCGTATTGCCCGGCTCTGAACTGCTGTGGCGGATGATCGGCGTCAATGACGTAATTGACCGAATGATGGGTGTCCTGCGCATAGCCAGCTATGGCAACAAAGCCGTCGATCGGGAGATGGGTTTCAGCGTCAAGGACCGAACCGGTGAAAGTAATCGCTTGGCGGACCCCCGGCGTGGTCTCGCTCCCCGGTTGCAGTGAGGTCGTCACCGTGATGTCGGGAATCTGAAGCGGCTGATCTGCAACATCTGGAGTTATTGGCGGCATGGTGAAGGTGGCTTCGGATTGTACCAATTGATCGTCATTTGGACCGAAGTACACTTCGATTTTAATTTCAATGTGATAATCTCCCGGCTTCACGCCCTCGATATGGAAGGTGCCAGTGTCGCCGAACTCCAACCAATACATCGACGATGTAGGCGCGGCCTCGGGGTGAGCCTGAAAATATTCGCGTCCTGACGGCGTAGCGGCATAGAGCAGTTTCCACCGAAGTTGCTCTTCCGGCGTTTGCTTTTTCACTTCGTCGGGCATTTGCGCGATAACCTGCGCGGTCGGGGTAGCGCCGGCCGCGAGGGTATAGCGATACTTGTCGAAACTGTCAGGAATGATGATTCTGCCGACGACCTCGCGACCGCCGCCGCCAAGATTCACCGTTGCCGTCTTTCCGGACTGCACATTAAGGATCGTGGCGAAGGTTGCGACGCTGCCAACCATGCGATTTGGTGGGCCGATGTGTGCCGGGATCACTCGCGAGACCTGCACGTGACCCGGCCGAACGTCGGTGACAACAAAGTGTCCGTCGGCGTCAGATTTCGCTGTAGCATAGGCAATTACGCTGGGCTCAAGCATAGCATTGGCCGCTGAGGCAACGATAACGTCGCGTCCCGCCTCTGGCTTAGTGCCAAGCATAATGCGCCCTTCCACGCTTCCCCAAGGCAGGAGATGAACGTCGGCCGACTTGGCGATGTCATCCTGAGTAGGCTGTGCGTAGCCGTCCGGACTGCACGCCACAATCATAAAGTCACCTGTTTGAGGAGGTAGATCATAGGTGCCGTCAGCTAAGCTTGTTGCCACAATCCCAGGTCGAACATCCAGTCGTCCTTTTGGTTGGACAGAGACATTTGACGCACCGAGTATGGACGCAGCAACGCTGACATTGGCCGCGGGCTTACCATCGATTCCGTATACATGGCCGATAATGTCTTTGCCTGGTGTCAATTCAAAATTTACCGTCGCCGAACCAACTTGCGCCGCCGAGACCGCCGGCGTATAGCCGCGGGCTTCAATGCGTACGACGTAGTCCCGATTTGGGGGTACATTGGCCCCTGGGGTCACCGTGTAGCTGCCCCCGGTAAACTGCGCAGGTATTTGGGGGGCGGGATTGTAAATAATGTGGAGCGAATCCTGAGCGGACTTGTAACCAACCATCACTATGAATGCGTCCACAGGTTGATGGGTCAGTGCGTCGATAACCGTCCCGGTGAACGTCGGTCGATTGGAAACCATTTGTACATTGACGACGGGGGAGTTGGACGGCGCCTTCCCAACATACTGCACCGGCGGACAGACATAGGCATATAGGATCCAGGCCGAGGCGCCTAACAACACAAAGAAAACCATCGCCACCGACATGACTTCGCCCAACACCGACGATCGCTGCCCGGAAAAACTTGCTCGATTTGGAGTCTGGCGCATGTCGTGCCCTCTTTGTACTGCATTGTACCACAAGCAAATGCTCGCAACGATAACGTGCGACGGAAGCTGCAAGGGTGACAGGTCACAGAAGCTGCAAAAGTGACAGCCACCCAAATCGCCAGAATCTCATCGATCTTTGCCGCCCTTTCACGGCGGACCGACCCATCTCCAAAACCGCGACCGCCAACCACACCAGCGATCTTACGACAAATGAAAACGTTCAATCATTCAACAAATCTTTCCGCGTTCCTGGCGAAAAAACCCATTTCACCCCAGAAACCATCCCGCTCAGGCGACCACAAACGCGGCAATACAACGCAGACATTTCGCCGCAAATCCCGCCACCACAAGCGTCTTTCGCAATCTTGTGTTTAACGGCCGGAATATTCCTCGCCAGTCTTATAGAGGGGCAGTAGTTTTTTCACGACTCATTCCTACCATCACAAAGCAACTAACCGAAAGGGAATCCATGCTCCATTGAACCGCATTTGATCATTCAATTCTTCTTCGCGTTCTTCGCTTACTTCGCGCCTTCGCGTTGAGAGAATTGATTGGCTTTCCCGCTGAAAGTCCCCAGCCTTTTCGCAGCCTTCCCGGCAGCGAAAAGAATCGGGCCGGCGCCCGCAAGCTGGTGCTTCTATCCACCCCT